>NZ_JAUBPP010000005.1:221281-273051 GCF_036700765.1 Microcoleus sp. S1D4 | reverse complement strand
TTCCTCTTTTTGAAAGGCATACACAGAACCTTCAAATTCCTCAAATCCTGACTCATCAATGAATACAAGACTTTTGCTGCCATAAATTTTAATTAGGGCTTGCTGAATAATCGATCGCCAGCCAAGAACAGGTGCGATCGATATATTCAAGCTCGGTTAAAGATAAGTTTTTCTGTATCGAGTTACCCCAATAATAATTGGGGATTATCTCCAACCACAAAACAGGTGTTCTTTTTCTAAATAGATATAAAAACACACAAAAAACCCGGCACCACCAGGTAGAAAGATTCATTACCAAAAAAGTAATTGCAATAACTGTACTAGATGTATTATCAAGTTTAGCCATCACTCTATTCAGACCGAATCTTCGTTTGCCTTGTCCGAACTTGCCCTCAATTGCATTTCTAATCCTCTCATCTTCCAACGCTTGCCTCTTTTTTGATTTACTCACAGTTGCTGGAGGTCTTCCTAAAGGAGGCCCGCTAATTCTAATGCCTTTTTCTTTACACCACGCTCGGTTTTCCCGATTTCGGTAAATGCGATCTGCATGAACGGACTCTGGATAATATCCTGTGAACCTATGATATGCTTCTACTTGGGCTTTCAATTCCCCTGATTGGTTAAAATTATCCCAGCTCATCCGGTCTAAAAATACATATCCTTCAAAACAACTGGCTGATAGTTTGGCTCCAAACTCTACGCTTTTTCCGGCTTTTCCTCTGACTATGGGACGGATATGGGGTTGGCTTAAACTTACTATTCTATCCTCAATACTCTGTTTATTATTATCAAATAACCCTTGCTGTTGACGATAGACTTCTGTGATCACTAGCAAGGTTTTATATTGCTTTTTGCTCAGGCGTTCCAGAGTCGCACCTGACTCGATTAGCTGTTCAATATAAGCGAGGTTTCTTTTGATATATTGAAGTTGTTTTTTAATTGCCTGTCTTTTTTTGTGGCGGGATTGTCTTCTTTGTTTTGCTATTAATAAGTAATCTTTTCGGGCGAAATTACGGTAGGTTCTGGTTTTTTTATGAGTGTTTTCTTTGATTTGTTTATACAGGATGTCTATGATTTTTTCTGTATGAACTCTGGCTCTGTTTAATAGTCCTAAGTCGGTTGGATAAGTAATGTCGGCTGGGGCGCAGGTTGCATCTACGATCAACTGACGACGATTGGGTGACTCATTTTTGCCGTCCGAATCCTTTTTTCTTTCGGGTTTGACGCTCGGTGATTTCTCGCATTTTTGCGACCATGCGTTGGTTCACTTTATTAATTAGGTTGGGACTAATTCTTTGGCGAAAGTACACTAATAAAGATGGATCAAATGCGAGTTTATTACTGTATCTTGAATTATAGATAAAGTATTGTATATAGGAGTTTTCACGGATTTGTTCTACCGTTTCGCGATCGCTAATTCCCAGCTTTTCTTTAATAATTAACGCTCCCAATGCCATCCGAAAGGATTTGGCTGGTGCGCCCTTTTCTGTGGGGAAGTTTTCAGCATATTCTGATTCAAATTCTGACCACGGGATTAGTTCGCCCATTTTTACCCAACGGTTGTCAGCAGACAACCTTCCTCCGAAAGGCAGTTCAAACTCGGATGGGGGGCTGGAGGCAAGCTCAGCTTTTTTGTACATGATCGCAGGTGGTGATGCACGGGTTTTGACCTATTTTACCTGTTTATCTTGCACGCTTCTCTCGCTCGCGCGCTCGAAACCTTTCGCCACGCAATATGCGCTCGGTTATTCAGCAAGCCCTAATTAATTCTCTCAGATTTCTATAATATTTCATTCTTTCTTCTCTATTTCTTTCTTTATAGAGAAGTTCTTTTTTTTTGTAATTTTCAGTTTTTTTAAGGCATAGCAGATGGCACTAGGTCGAACGCCTGAAAGTTTTTGCTCTTTCTACTAATCTTGCTGAGCGGATTTTTTTCAACATCTTTTTTTAAGGGCTTCCCAATCTAACTTTCGTTGACGGTGGTTGACCTGAGTTGGTCGAAGGTCTTCCCTACCTAGCCATCTATAAATTGTTGCTCTTCCTACCTTAAATATGGCGGCAGCTTTCGTTATACTCCCTCCATTTTCCACATAATTGACTACTTTTTGTCTTAGGTCTAGACTGTAAGCCATTTTTTTCTAATTAACTATTTTTATCCATTTTATCCGGGGGGGGTGACAACCAGCCTGAAACCGAGAGGTGGTGAGGATTAAGCCAATGTGTGCTAAAAAAAGATAGGCAGCATAATTGTTACACGCTTGCCTATCAAAAAAATAATGATACCAACATTTTACCAGACTCATTAAAAAAAACAACTGACATCAGCTCAGTTTCTTGTAATGACAACTTTGCTATCTGTGATGCAATCAGAAAAACAAGTGAGACTAGAACGAGTGGCACGGGTATTTCCTTACCCAATTACAACGGAAAGTCGGCGTAGAAAACTACAAAGATTTCGGGATTTACCAAACTTAACTATCTCATTAATTTGGTTCCCCTTGATTACTTATTGGTTGACCACTTATTGCCCCATTGGTACTCGTTTATCAATCGCAATTGACCGCAGTCAATGGGGGCGCATTAATCTCTTTATGGTTAGCCTAATCTGGGAGCGAAGAGCAATTCCATTATACTGGTCGCTGTTGCCAAAATTAGGCAACAGTAACTTCGAGTTACAAACTACCAGTTTAGAGCAAGCTTTACCATTGTTTTCAGAATATAAAGTCATCGTTTTAGGAGACTGTGAATTTTGTTCTGTTGATTTGGGAAACTGGCTTAAGGAAAAGGGTGTGTCTTTTTGCTTAAGACTGAAAAAGAATCTTTGTATCGAAACAGAACATTTAGTTTGGCAACGGTTGGATGAATTAGGAATAGTACCCGGAACTTCTTTGTATGTTCAAGGGAAAAAAGTGAGAAAAACACGGGTCTCTAACCGGATTTGAGCTTGCTTGTAAGTGGAAAAGGAACTATGGGAAATATCAAGTTAAAGAAGCCTGGTTTATTCTCACGGACTTAGGCTCATTGCCAGCAGCTCTCAATGCTTATAAGCAGCGGATGGGTATTGAAGAAATGTTCCGAGACTGTAAAACAGGAGGCTACGATCTTGAAGGAATGAGCCTCAAAGGGAACAGACTTATTAACATGATTCTGCTCATGACACTTGCGTACACTTGGGCAATATTTCAAGGTACTGAACTGAAGAAAAAGCAGGTACTAGAATATGTATCTCGTCGCAAAAAAACCAAGAAGAAATATCGCAGACGGAGTACATTTGGTATTGGTATAGATGGAGAAAAGTGGGTTAATTATCTAGAAGAATATTCTTTGGAGGTGGAACAGTAAACGCAAGTTAACTCCTTCTAAACGCCGCTTTTATCAACAAGGTATGCGGGCTGTAATCCTTATACAGTCTATCTCGTAGACCTCTTTGTCACCCCCCCCCAGCCATTTTATCATGATCTTGCCTCTGTCTCACATTTATTTGAAATGACTATATATATAAGTAGTGCGCGCACTCGCTGGACTTGACGAAAGGGCAGGGTGGATTAATTCTCAACGCAATAATATATCATAGAAGAGGCAATCAGATATTACCATCGGGTAAAACTATCACTATAGCACAAAGAATTAATGAATTTATTAGAAGCGATTAAATTAGTTCCAGACCATCGAAAAAACCGAGGAATTAGACATCCACTCTGGCTTATGCTCACCATAATTTTGTTGGGTAGTTGCACGGGATATTGGGGGTATAAGCCCTTGGTAGAATTTACCAAAAATCATCGAAAAACCCTCATAAAATTATTGGCTCTCCCGCCGGATATTCGCTTTCGATCAGATTCAAGGTTTAGAAATATAATTTAAGCATTAGATTTTGAGATTTTAGCAGTTGTTTTTAATGTGTGGTGTAAACAAACATTGTCAATAGACGAAGGAGAATTGATGGCAATGGACGGAAAAGGCCTTAAAAGCACCTTGACAGGTGCAATACTTCGGACAGTTTTTTAACGGCCGTGTAAGCCTTACAGAGTAAGCCCTGCCATTTTTTACGCATTTTCTGAAACTTAGGGCTGAACTCAAACATTGAAAAAAGAGTCTAGTCTATAGCCCGCAAGGGTTTCGGAGACTCGACTAGATATAAAACTGTCCGAAGTATTGCAGGTGGTAACAGCTCTTACCACAACTTTGTCACTATGGTTTCCGTTTAGAGTCATCATCATGGATGGGTAGTGAGACATCAAGTTAGGGAAAACAAACTCCAAAGTGAAGTCGAAGTCGTACAGGATATCGTTCAAGAACTCTCCGGCAATAAAGTAGTAATTACCCTTGATGCACTACATTGTCAAAAAAAACGCTAGCGTTAATTATTAATTGTGGCAATGACTATATAGTTACGCTCAAAAAGAATCAATTAAATCTGTTTAAAGCGGCTAAGAAATTAGTCAGTTCTGCCGTGGCGACTGACGAATACGAAGTCTCTGAATGTGTACATGGGCGAACCACAACTCGCCACACCAAGATTTATCCAATTCCACCTCAATTATTACCCCTTTGGAGGAGTGCAAAACACATAATTGTGGTCAGGAGATAGGGAACCAGATGGGAGGGGAAAAAAGTCGTCGTCACCTGATTAATTTCGATGAAGTACACTATTATTTAAGTAGTCTGGATTGGTCTGCGAGTCAATTTGCCGAGGCTATTCGTGGGTACTGGTTAATTGAGGATCGACTGCATGGGGTTAAACATGTAACGTTAAACGAGGATAACGATATTCGTCGCGGTGGCAATGCACCTGCTAATTGGGCAAGGGTCAGGTAATTTTTAGTGTCATTGGCTCGAATGAAAGGTACTCATACTTTTTCTGAAGCTTTAAGATTAATGGCTAATCGAATAGAAGATTTGAGTGAGTTGCTTTTTGATTTATCTGGTCAAGATAAACCTGTTAACTGGAGTTTAGACTAAAAAACGATCGCATCTAAAAGTAGCTGCCTTTGAAGATCCGGCAAGCTGTTGCTCAAAAAGTCAAGAGAGAGAAGGTTAAATAGCCAATCTTGAAGACTTTTTGCGTCGAGAAACCGTTTTTTCACAGTGGGATAGCATGGTGCCTTGGTACGTACCTTTCCTTGTTCCCAGCCGGGGGATTTTCCCCTCTGCGCAAGGCATTTTTGCGGGAGTACCAATGTCAACTAAAACCGACAACATTGATTGGGCAACAGGTCCAGGAGTTAAATTGATACGCTTCAGATTGCCAAGGGAGTTGATTTTCCACCACTAAATCCCTAGCTAGCCAAAGTTGCCAACTCATCAATGGCATTAAATCACTCCACCGCTGGTGATTGTTCGGGAGTTCTCAAGTTAGGCAATGTCCAATGTAATCGTTGCGAATGCAAACCTATACCAATGATCAACTCTCTTTGCGTCGTAAATACTTAAACCAGACTGTTTCGCTTAGGGAGAGTTCGTTCTCCCACCCAAGCCAACCATAAGGGTGGAAACGGCTGACCGTTTGACATGGGATTCATCCTTTCGACAAGTATTAAATTGACTCTCTGTCCAGCGGCACGATAAAAATGTAAGTCAAGCCATTGCCTGACTCGGACTTGTCCCAACTTTGGGTGTTCGTCAATTTCAATCACAGCATCCGCTTGGAGCCATGTGCTTGGGTCAGAGAGCTTCATTCTTTGTCCATGTTTCCGTGGTCTGCCGCGACGACTATAGGCTGGTGGTGCTGACCACAAGCAGGCATTGCTTCGGACTCTCATTAAACAATCAGCTTGAATTTCCGATGGAGCTAATACCCAACTTGCATTGCCATATTCTCGGTCTAAGACTGCTAAGACTGGATTGATGCTCTGTTCACAAACAAATTTGAGTTGGGAAGCTGCTTGAAGTATCGCTGAAGACCCACTATTAGGGACTACCAAATAAAAAACTCGTCCAAAATCAAGCAGTACTGTAAACAATATCTATAAACCACTTACCGAGATTGGGGAGGCTATCCCCAACAGGTTGGGACAGACGCTGAATCTGAGTTTCAACTTCAGCCATTTCCCGAGTTGTGAGCTTAACCCCAGTTTGATAAGTCAAGGTCACGAGTTTGACTATCGGATGTTTACCCTTCCAAGTCATCGTTTCAGCCAAATGCAGCACGGTGGTAATATCATCAAGGATATTACCGTTCCAGTGGTTTTCCAACACTCCCTTTCGTCCGCTCAATAGGATTGTATTTACTGTGGTATGGCGGGTAGTAGGCTAAACGCAGATTCAACTGGTGCTTACTGACAAACTCCACAAGACGTTTCATCAATTGAGTTCGTCGGGAATGGTTCTCAGGTCCGTTGTCTTGATTGAGTAGTAAGGTGCGGATATGAGTAAAACGGTGACGGTTACTCTCCCACCACGATTCCAAAATATCAACGATGAAGTCGCTAGTCACCTTTGATGTGGTGAAATATAAAAACAACTCATCTAATTGGGGCAAAAAAATTCCATAGGGAGTCAACTTGGCTTTTGGGGCGAAGTCGTGATCACAGGCAAAAGTTGGCACCCGGTTCTTACCTCCTCTGGAGAAGAGACCAATTTTCACCGTGGCTTTGGCATCAAGTGAGAGTCGGAGAGTTGTCGGGTCATTATCAGCTTGCTGATTAACTTGACTCAACTGCTCAAATATGGCATCGGTTTCGGGAATTTTTTTTGAGGCTGAGTCTTCGCTACCTTGGCCGGGCGATATCCCAACTGATTCAACCGCTGACGGATGGTTTCGTTGCTGGGTAGTTCAGCTTCCTGGTAGTGCTTTTGTTCTACCAGTTGTTGCCTGACTTTGGCGGTACTCACTCGTGTATACAAACGAGTGCTTTTGAAGCTCGGGTCGGTCTGACTTTGACTATCCACGATGGCTTTGATGTCTTCACTTAGAGTCGGCAACTTGCTTTCCACTGGTTTTCGGCCCCTGGCAAAAGAAGGCATCGATACAACGAGAGCCCTGTTTCTAGCTCTCGTTGTCCTTTTCTGATGGTATCTCGACACCACCCCAGTTCTGTTTGAGCTTGGCGTTGACCTCCTGTGCCTAATTCTTGGACTATCTGGGGCATAAATCTTCGCCGCTGTGTACCTTTGAGCGTTTTCGCTGTTTGCCACAGACAAGCTTTGAGGGTTTCAGTTAGTTCTAGCACGTTGAGTTTTTTTTGTGCGTTAGCCTTACTTAATTCAGTTTACCCTCTCCGGGGACTGGAAGAGTTTATTTCTTGGATGTCCCTTAATTCGTTCATGTAGTAGGGGTAGGGTCCAACTTCCTTGAGATTCGGGTATCCACGCAAGGGTACTGTACCCTTGTCCAATAATTACGCCTCCCTGATATTCATGGGTTCTGTCTTTTAATGTTTTGGCATCTGGTCTCCGCCATGCAGTATGATCGATTGCAACTAATATGTGTTCCGTTGGGGGTGCTTCCTCCTGTAATTGCTCCAGATACAGCAACATCAGTTTTTTCCGGTCTGGCCTACAGTCTTGCAATGCCTCGTAGACGCTTGACCATTGACGATGGAATAATGGATTGAGCGAAAATTCCGCCAAACAAGCCGCATTCGGGCGTGGTCATCACTGCATCCATGAGCTCGAATGTTGCATAGGAGAGCTTTCACCAATAACTTGTATGCTGCTTGACGAAAGTCCTTTAATCGTTCACTGTTCATTTAAGGAGTGGAGGGGTTTATTTTTCACCCTCATTCTCTCCTGGCGCGGTGGCTCTAGTTCTTCTGAAAGCCACCGTTCTCATCTTTATTTAGTCTAAACTCCAGTTATAATAATCGACCAGAAATGATCTGACTAATGACAGATGACTACCCTTCGACTTCGCTCTTCGGGCAAGATGACTAATGAATTCTTGTTTATCAATTCAATCGCACTTTAAACCTGCCGCTGCGGCTGTGGGAAATTCGATCGGTACAAAGGTAAGGCTAAATTGTTTTTTAGCACAGGGTACAATATGCGCCAATGCTTTAGGAGAGTTTTTTCCGATTTCCAGTCTTCGACTCAAATTCAATTATACCCGTAGCTCCCTCGGCTTTAAAGTTAGGATCGGCCATAGTTTTTTGCATTCCTTCGCGGCTGGGTTCCGGCTGCATTTCTATAGCTTTAATCAGCGTTTTTGCTGCATCGTAGGTTAAGGCAGAGCGAGTATTTACCGGGCCTCTCCACAATTTTTGTGCGTTTACCGGAAATTTTTTATCAAAACTGATTAACGGATGCCAAAATACAGATACGCGGAGTTTTTTAACAGACTTTAGTTATGTTGCTAGTTTTAGCGTTCTCTGCTCGTACAGCGTCCAAGACCCGACAATCCAATTGCGATCGCCGTTAGCTTTAATCATCTCGATCGCATTTTCCAGCGAATTAGTGACTTGACCGTCGGGAACTACAAGTAAGGCGGTTTTGGGAAATTTTTCAACTTCTGCGATCGCAGCTTTGGTGTCTAAATTATCTTTAGATAAATCGTAATAATTACTGCTCCTAAAAGTCGTTCCTCATCGGGATTCAAATTGCTTTTTAAATTCTTCCCACAAAGAAGCGCTGAAGGGAATGTTGGGATTGTAAAAAGCGGCAACTCGTTTTTGCCCTACTTTCAATAGTTGATTTACCAAAGCTTCAGCTTCGATGCTAGTTGTCGGAGCCGTCCGAAAGAAATATTTTCGAGGTTTGCGCGTCAGTTCTTCTGTGGTGCTTCCCGGAGAAATTGCGACGAGTTTATTTCGATTGTAAATATCTACTGTTTCTACGGTCATGTCGCTGGTGTAGTGTCCGATGACTGCGAGAATATCTGGCTGAGCGACTAGGTAATTTGCCGTTTATTTGGCGTATGATTTGATATTTCCGTCATCAGCAATGATGACTTTTAGACTTTTTTTTATAATAGCTTGTGGTTGCAGAAAGCCTTGACCTGGAAAATCTCGATTGGTGTCAGTTGCAGGGAGGATACCTAAATTCACTTCGGTTTGAGCTTGAGCGATACCTCGCAGCAGTTCTTCTGCTAAGTTGGCGTTGAGAATGCTCCCATCTAGATTTCTGCGGATGGGCACAACGATCGCGATCGTGTAATATTCTGCATTGATAGCTTTTAGCAGAGCATTGTTGATGTAAATTAAAGTTTCGGGGTCTCTGCGGTCTTCTCGCCAGGACTGTTTGAGCAATTTTAAAGCTTCGGGGTAATTTGAGTCGGCAAATTCATTAATACCCCTTTGTTTTGACCACAGGGCGGAGGTTTGGACTAGGAGTTTTTCGCCAGAACTTACACCATCTGCTGGAAGCGTTTGTCGCGGCAAAATTTTGGGGATTAAAAGTACGATCGCCAATCCGATCGCAATTCCAGCAAAGCCTAACAGCGGCTAGGGAAAGCGCGATCGCTTTTGAGGAGCAATTTTGCGTACAGGCGGCGGTGCGATCGCATCCAAGTCTTCTAAAACCTCAGTAACAGATTGGTAGCGTTCAATAAAATGGAAACGCACCATCTTACTAACAATATTTTTTAGACTGTCGCTAACTTGTAAAATCTGTTTATTGTGCGTCGAGTAATCCCAGACAATTTCACAAGTTTGGGGGTCTTGCGGGAGATTCGTAGGAAGCTTACCGGTGAGGGCTTGAATCACAATGATTCCTAAAGCATAAATATCGTTATAAGGTTGCGGGACAGACCTCGGATTGTATTGTTCCGCCGGCATATAACCGATTGTACCGATCGCCTGCGATGTTAATATTTCACCCGTAGAGTTAGCCGTAAAGGTGCTGATTTCTTTAACAGCCCCAAAATCTATCAAAACAATTTTACCATCCTTGGAGCGCCGAATTAAGTTAGCCGGTGTAAGATCGCGGTGAATAATATTTGCTTGGTGTACAAAATTTAAAATTCTAGAATTTCTCGTAAAAAGGCGATCGTCTGTGATTCCGTCCACTGCTGACCTGCCGGCAAAAATTCCTGACTTAGGGGTGTTCCTTCAATATATTATTGAACTAGATAAAAATGTTTTTTTTCTTCAAAGCGATCGAACAATTTGGGAATGCGCGAGTGATTTCCGAGAGTCTGCAAAGCCCTAACTTCCCTTTGAAATCGCTCCCGGCATTTTTCCAATACCCGGAGTTCGTCGCATTCAGGAAAAGGAATTTCCTTAATCGCGCAGGGAGGATTTTCGGATTTTTTTATATCTTGAGCCTTGTAGGTTCTAGCAAATCCTCCCTGTCCTAATTGATCAATAATTCTGTAGCGTTCAGCCAGTATATCTCCGGGATTGAGACACATAAATTTTATAGTTCATCTTGGGCTTCGACCGTTGATGTTGATTATAATACAAAATCTGGGTTCACTACTTCATGGATGGGATTTAGCGGTTGCAACTTATCTCAAATATAAAAAATAATCCTAGATATTGGATAGTCCCCTAAATCGCCTTTGACAAGGGGGACTTAAAATTAAGTGTTGTTCCCCCTTTTTTGAAAGCTTGTCATTACCCACATCTCCTAAAAGCGCTCGCGTGACGCGCGATACCGCCAGGGAATAAATTCCCTGACTAATAGCTTAAGTCAGTTAAAACTGACTAATTTATTAGTGTGTTTAGTGATTTGTTAAGTGAATGCAAACTCGCTTCCCCTAGGTTGGAACAAAAGCAGGACTCTTAGGTAAATGAAAAGTTTAAAAACCGGGAAATTACCAGCTTTTGAATAGGTAATAGAAAGCAATAATTCGGGGAATTTCTGCCATTTGTAGCAAATATTTAGATAATTGATATCGTGTCCAATAAATTGACCTTTGTCGAATTGGTTCGCAAATTGGAGCGTATGCAAGTTCGCATTAACCTTGCTGATTGCGGTCAATCGACAGGATATGATATCAAATGCGGTAGCATTGGAATGATGTTGACTGTTGACTGTTGACTGTTGGCTGTTGACTGTTAACGGTTGACTGTTGGCTGTTGACTGTTGACTGTTGATTTACTATTCCGATGTTAACGGATTTGATATTCTTTTTAATAACGAGAATCTTCCAAATTCCTAACAAAAAAAATCCCAGGTTGTTCCTGGGAATCATAAATATTAAGAAAAATTAGTGCTATTTTAATATATTTAATTAGCTCAAAAGCTGTCATAATCCAGCATTCCCAGTTGGAGAGTTGAGAGCGGAAAGCGGGGCGGGCGTTCCCGTGCAGATGCCGCACCCGATCGCATTTTCCAGTCTCCAGAAAACAGTTGCATTCATTTTGCATCACCCGTTAAGCTTGGTTGCTGTTGCGAGTCTGGCTTGCCAGCTCCAACAGTTGTGCCCAGCGTTTTTGGACTTGTTTGGGAGTGCAGTTAAGTGCTGTGGCGATCGCCTTGTCGCTTTCTTGATTCTGCTTCATTTCCAACAATTCCAGCATTTGGGGAGACAGCCCTGCGCGAAATGCTTCCCATTTGTCGGAAGTCATTCCCAGCTTTTGATCCACATCAGCACCCAGCCATTCGTGTACGAGTTTCCAGTTTTGAGTGCGGGCAAATTTTTCGACGTGGTACTTAAACCGTTGTTGCAAGTAGTCGCGCTGGCGGGAAGACAAACCGAGAACGCGATCGATTTCCGAAGCCGAAAGGTCTTGCAATTTCAACATTAAGTAGTTCACGCATTCGGGCTGATTTTGAGCTTCCAGATAAGCGATCAATTCAGCGACTACTCGATCGCGCAGCACAGCATCAGCCGGATCGACAGTTTCCGAAACCATTTGTTCGCGCACTTGTTGCAGCGCCGGAGAACGGCTGTACATTTCGGCATCTTCTCCCTTGCCGGACTCTACAGCCATTTCAATGTCGATCGCAGTTTCGGGAGGCTGGCCCTTGGCAAATCCTTGAGCGCGAAGCACGATCAGGCGCTGGCGGTTGCGGCCGGGCAAACCGATTTGGCGCTTGGCGTAGTGTTCGGTAAAAGCCATGTACTCAGCCAATTCAATTTGCGTGCGGGGAGTGTAGTTGAGATCGAGTTGGTGTTCGCGGCGGAAAGCTCGCAAAGCTTCGATGTAAAAGCCTTGCAAAAAGTCTTCAATCATGTTGTAACGAGCTTGGAAGTTCAAGTTCGAGCGGAAAGATGCAACATGGCGGTAAATCATCGATGCGAGGTGAGAGTGCAGTTCGACGCGGCCGCTTTTGGAACCGAGGCGGTAGAATTGCAGAGTTTTTTGCAACCGGTGTTCGGCCAAGGTGATTTGCCAAGCTTCTACTTCGCCGGAAACTTGGATGCGATCGCTTTTTTGGCAAATCCGTTCAACTTCCTTAGCAATCCGCATCGCCACTGCTTGAGCGCTGCGGCTGGGAGCTTTCATGGAGGCTTGCAATTCTTTCAGGGCGAATTCAGCCAAAGCCAGAACATCGATGCTGGGAGCAGTATTGATTTCGGCGGTTTGTGCGCCTGCTGCAGCAGGAATGAAGTTGAGGCCAGAAGCGGTGTTGCAGTTGACGGCGTTGGTGGCAGTTTTGACAGTCATGGCGTTTATCTCGTGGTAGCGCACAGCGTGCGAGGACATTTGTCAGGGAGCGAGGCGGCAGTTGCTGGCGGTTTCGCTTGCTGTGCTGATTCAACTCTCTATACATTGAATATAGGGAAATAGAGATAATCGCAGTGATGCCACTGTTCCACTCTCTCATGCAACAGTTTTTGGCTGCTGAATCTGATTCTAAGCGCTGGCTGTGGGAGATTGGTTTTATTGCCCTTAAAGCCTTATTGTACAAGCATTCTGAGCTGTTATGCGGGTGTGGCGATCGCTCCTTTGACAGACGGTGTTCTGGGGCCTCTGAGTGGACAATTTACCAACTGGCCTTTTGAGGGGGTTTTCGGCGTTGGAGATTGTGGAATCAAGAGTCGGCAGAGTGTAGCGAACTTCACTATCTTCAAAACCTACGCCACAGAAGTTAGGAAACCCGGTGAATTTAGAAATTTGCTCTGATGGCAGAAGGCAGGTTTATTGACCGAAGCCAGATTTCTGGCTCCAAAGCGAGGCCCGAAGCGATGTATTTTATTAAATCAGCCCGGTTGGTTTGATGACGGCAGGTAAGTCCTTACAGAAGTTTAGACCCGCAAATTGACAACAGCGATGCTGAGTCGATCGAATTAAATATTAAAGGTGATAATTCCTCTCAAGCTGAAATATGCAATTTTAAGTACGCGACAGGTTTTCGAGAATATCGGGTGGTGGCTTAAAAAATTGTACCTGATGCCCATCCACAATCTCAGTACCGATGAGCTGCGAACACACAGCTCGTAAAGACTTCCAAAGCATTGTCTCCTCGTAATGTTCTAATTCGGCTGGAATGTGATCTAGCAGAGTTTGAGAGCAGACCACAATCAGTTGTTTCTGAGCCCGAGAAAAAGCCACATTAGACCGATTGAGGTCTAAGATAAATTCCACATTTTTACTAATTGCTGAGGGGTCGCTGGCTGTTGCCGACACAATGATATAAGGTCGCTCGTCACCTTGTAAGCTTTCAACAGTATCAATTACATCGATCAGGTCGCTGGAGTCCTTCAAATAACTTTTAAGCAGTGTGCGCTGCGCTCGGTGTGGAGTGACAATAGCCACAGAGTTGTTTTCTATTGCTCTTCTATTTTTTGCAGCAGCAATAATTTTCTCAATAATCAGCACCTCAAGCATATTGCTGCGTTTTGACAGGCGCTCAGAATGAAGAACAAGAATTAGACCTTTTGACTCCTCCTGCAAAAGACTATTTGAATCGGGCAACCTTCCTTTTAGTTCAATATTATCCAGTTGGTAAATACGAGAAATTAAATTACAAATCAGCGGTGGCAAACGGAAAGTAAAACTCAACGCAGAACTCATAATGGCTGAATCTGAAACTCCTGTAATTTTAATATTTTTAACCGCATCATATGCACTCACATAAGGCTTGTATAATTGAATGGGCGGACGGTCTTCCTGCTCCCAATTATGAGCAACAATTGGTGAGAGCTGCCGATGATCTCCGGCAAGCATGATTTCCCCGTCACTTTTTACTAATGTAGCCAGTGACAGAAAGTGCGGAAACACCATCATGCTTGCTTCGTCAACGATTAGTGTAGGTACTTGGATACCTTTCATTTCCAGCGATAATTTCAAAAGAGCACTGGTTGTGCCGCCGATGACCAAGACAGCATTTGAACGCATTTTCTTCAACTTGGCTGCACAAGGCTTAGAGGGAAAACATTCAACATTTTTTTCGAGAAAAACCTCACTCTCTTTAGGGTCAACTCGGCTAAGTTGTATCGGCGGTACTGTTAATCCCGATTTATCTGCCTGTTGCTGAAGGGTTGGCAAGAGGCTATCGAGGCGCAAAAGCAAGTTATTTACAGCAGTATGGGTAGGTGCTGCGATGAGAACGATATCTCCGATCGAACAACGCGCCAAAATTCTTAAAAAAGTAGCGATCGCAGTTGTCTGTGTCTTGCCAGTTCCTGGGGGCCCCTGTAAAAGTTGAATTCTAGCGGTTAAGCCACTGACAGCAGCAGCTACTTGATCGGCATCCAACTTCTGCGCGTTAGGCAATTTTAGAGACTCTAGCAAATTCTGGTATTGTTCTAACTTGTCTGTGGCTGGAGACTGTTGCAGAGGGATCTGAGGACGCTCGGGATCGAACCATTGACATACATGACTTCCCAAACCACTTATTAGTCTATTGTCAACCTTTCCGGCTACAAAATTAGAAATAGTTTCATCTAAAGTAGCATGGGAAAAAATGTTTTCATTTTGCTTATTATAAAACCGACTGAGGAGTTTATAGCCGTCTCGTTCCTTTGTTAGTATTACTGAAAGCTCAATTTGTCCGGTCTCCCAGTCAATATTATCCACAACACACGTACTTCCACCGCGTAGAAGTTGAGCTAATGTTTGACCGCGATGCGGATCGTTAAAACAGGGGCTAAGCCTTACAAAGTTGCCTTTTTCGATCGTGCAGTTAGTCTCGAAAACTTCATAATTAATACCGTACCCATCAAGGTTGATAGTGGCTGTCAGCCTATTATTGCCGTGGGAGACAACATCACTAATAGGAATAGTGCGCCCTAGAGGGACGCGATAGACAGGCGGGACTAGGTGAGTAGCAATCCAGTTTGTCACTTTAACGTGATGATCCAGCCGGAGATAGTCAATCCCCGCCTGAGCTGCATTATCTACCCCAAGCGTGAATTCCAGCAACTTAGCGATGACAAGAGATGGTTTTACTATATCTGGGTTCTTAAACCGAATGCTTTCTTCAACCCATCGCAGCGCGTGTACGCGGGCGCGAAAATAATCCTTGAGATAGTTAAGTTTCCCGGCGCTGTTGTAACGCTCAATTGCCTTAGCAACTGCTGGCGATAGATTTGGGTCTTTTGGATCTGGCAATTTTCGCCAGTAGGCGCGCCAGTAGGGTGCTGTTAAGGAATCAAAAAAGCGACTGCGGATTTCAAACTTGTGCTTGCTGGCTTGCTCAGAAGGTTTAGCTGCCCACTTCCCCTGAGCATCTAAATCCAAATCAGTCTTAAAATCGAAGATATCCTGTGTAAAAGCTTGCTCGAGATCGACCTCGGCACCAGACACCCGCCGCCGCCAGTGATAGCGCCTCCCAAACCACCGCAGAGAAGTAACCACAGCTAAGCCTCTCCCTGTCCATCCCAAGGCAAAACGCCGATCGACTTCATCGTGCAAGCAGGAGTAGATGAGTTGCTCTAAACTTTCACGGCATCCTAGCAGTTCTCGGAGGTTGCCGAGCAATTGCGAGCTGACGCGGGAGCATCCTTCGAGCAACTGAGCCATCTCGGATCGAGACCAGACATAAAAGTGAATAGGAGCGGTTTCGGCCTCGGCTACCTCATCAATAGCCTCAACCAGCTTCATTAGAAACCCTTGAATTAGCTGTTTCTCAGCGCCTGTGTCTTCTCTGTATTCCCCCGTCCACGGGGAGGTTTGAAACTCAATAACTTCTCTACCTTGGAGGGAACGCTCTTCATAGACTGGGCGATTATTTTGATCGCGCCCTACCTCCCACCGTTCCTTTACCGTGGGGTCTGGCTGCCAGTGTCCATTTACCTGCGTGAAGCTTGTATGTAATTTTCCTTCGCTCTTGGTCACATGAGCTGCGAGCGCTCCTATCCTGTTTTCTACATAGTCGTAATCCACAGAAAGGTAAACGCGAATCAGCCGTTCACCATTAATTATGTGCTCTGGAAGTTGACCTTGACCTGCATAAGGTAGCGACTCTACTTCATAGGAATCTGGGTTAATATTCCCGCCTGGAAGTGTACGCCTCCGAGTTTTTGCTTTTAACTGGATAAGTTCTAGGTTATCGCTAAAGCTTGGATCTTGCCGCACTTTAACTGCCTGCTGTCCGGCTAAGTCGAGTTCAGCCAAGTCATCGATTTTGTGAATCCCTGCCTCTCGCAAAACTCGTACTGCTGATGGATCTAAGCCTATTAGTTCAAGGCGACGCAATCTGGCACTTTCTGATAGGCAATGAATATTGAAAACACAGCCATCACACTTCGGATCGATTTGATAGTCTAAATCAGCTAAATCAGCCTGAACTACGCGGTTTAGTGTGCCCTCAGATGCCAGAAGGCGATTAATGTCAGCTTCTTCTGTATCTAGCTTAAACGGTTTTAGATCGAGGATGAGCTGACTTTTATTTGTACTTTCATCAATCCTAGCGACCACGCATTCGATATCTTCTGGTCTGAGTTCTACGCCACAGATTGCCACTGGACTCGCTTGGATAAGCAGCCGTACTAGCATCCGGTATAGAGCAACCTGCACGCGGTGGTAGGTACGGTCTCGACGACTGGCTTTGCATTCAACAATTCGCAGCTTTGGTCGATTGTCTTCCCACAGGATTAGTACAAAGTCAATTTGGCCTTTGATCTGGAAAGCTCCCTCGTCTGCTTCGACGGAAATTTCGCGTCCATAGGCTCTTTGTCCTGAGCTTATACCTTGCAATTGTGCGACAAAGGTAGTCCAGGGTGTCTTCTTTTCATCAGCAGACTTTTGGCTGTACAAAGTGAGGTCAATGAGACCATTTTTTTGGAGAGAAGTTTCCCATTCGTTCTCCCTCAATCGCCCCGCCTCTTGGAGAACTGGATCTAAGGAGTTGAAGAGGCGTTCTGCAAAGGGAAGCTCTCGGGCAAGCTTTCGGTTATTATGCTCTAGCTTAAAGCGGCGATCGCATGATTGATAATGGATGTACTCGCCGATTTCCGTAACTCGGACAGATGGTTTGGTTACTGGGTTTAACATAAATTTAAAAATAAAATGTTTAAATTAGTCAGACTGGCATAAACTCTGCAAATCGACTAAATTTGAGTAATCATCTCACAATTAACTTAGCGGTTACATGACAATAATCACCTTTAATTGTGACACTACTCACTGCAACTATTTTTATTATAAATTCATAACTCGCCCCGATTCTCTCTCCAATACCAAAGTCACAGGCCCGTCATTCTCTATCAAGACTTGCATCTGAGCTCCAAACACGCCTGTTTTGATTTTTAAGCCGCTCTGGCGCAATTTTTCGACAAATTTATCATAAAAAATTTCGGCTCGTTCAGGAGCTGCCGATCGGTCAAAGGAAGGTCGCCGACCTTTGCGGCAGTCCCCGTAGAGGGTAAACTGACTGACAACCAGCAACTCGCCGCCGATGTCTTGTACGGACTTGTCCCAGCGGCCGCCCTCGCTGGCTGAGTCGGGAAACAAACGCAGTTCCAGGCATTTGCGAGCCATCCAGTCGAGTTCTGCTTCGGTGTCGGTGTCTGCAATAGCTACAAGCAAGTTAAGTCCGCAGCCAATTTTGCCGACAATTTCACCGTTAATTTGGACTTGAGACGATTTGACTCGCTGGATGATTACTCGCATTTATAGCAGCCGACAGTTGACAATTAAGTGTAAAAATCAAAACGTTTCTTGAGTACAAGCGAATTAACATTGGTTCGATCGTTCGGACTTTAGTCCGCACAATTCTGAGGACTAAAGTCCGAACGATCGAACTGTTAGACATTGGCGATCGCAGCCAAGTCTCCCTGGTTAATTTTCAAGCTTTAGTTTTTCCCAAAACCTTTGCCGCGATTGGGTGCAGGCATACATAGACAGTTTTCGATTTGCGATCGCAAAGTCTCGGTATCCAAACCCTGACCGATCAAAACAAGCTGGTTTTTGCGATCGTCGCCTTTCCACTCGTCGTCGTCCATCGAAAATCGCTTGCCGCTCAAATGGAAAATATGCCGTTTCGGACTTTCTTCAAACCACATAATCCCTTTCGCACGAAACACGTTTGTTGGCAGTTGGTTGTCTAAGAAATATTGAAATTTTCTCAGAGAAAACGGCTTGTCGCTTTGGAAAGAAATTGAAGTAAATCCGTCATTTTCTAAATGGTCGGAGTGGTCGTGATGGTCGTGGTCGTGATGGTCGTGGTCGTGGTCGTGATGGTCGTGGCCGTGGTCGTGATGGTCGTGGCCGTGGTCGTGATGGCCGTGGTCGTGATGTTCGTGACTGCTAGCAGTTTCCTCAGATTGGAAATATTTGTCCGACTCAAACAACCCGACACTGAGGACTAGCGGTAGGGGAACTTGCGATTTTACTGTTCGCAAAATTCTAGCACCTTCTTTGATATCGCGAATCTTAACTTCCAACAAATCTAAATCTGCTTCTTCAACCAAATCTGTTTTGTTGAGGATAATTATATCGCCGTAAGCTATTTGACTGTAAGCTGCTTCTGAGTTAAACAAATCTAAGCTATAGTTAGCTGCGTCTACTACTGTCACTATCGAATCTAGACGGGTCAGGTCGCGCAATTCTGTGCTTAAAAAAGTTAGAGCAACTGGCAGGGGGTCGGCGAGTCCGGTTGTTTCTACTACTAGATAATCGAGGTTTTCTTGACGTTCTAAAACTTTGTAAACTGCATTTACCAAGTCTTCATTAATTGTGCAGCAAATGCAGCCGTTGTTCAGCTCAACCATGTTGTCGTCGGTGGTGACAATCAGTTCGTTGTCGATGCCGATTTCGCCAAATTCATTGACTAAAACTGCTGTTTTCAAACCTTGCTGGTTGGTCAGGATGTGGTTGAGCAGGGTTGTTTTGCCGCTACCGAGAAATCCTGTAATGATGGTAACGGGCAAGCCGTGTTTGGGAGCGTCCATCGCCTGCTCTGTCTCGGACTGAGTTGTAGATTGCATAGCTTGAATGTCAAATAACGTCTGAAGCTTAAACTTGTTGTCCTATTGTATCTTATATTAATTCCGAACAGCGCCCTGCAAGCGCTAATTATCGGAAATTGCTAAGTGTTCGATCGCACCCTGTTTAATTGGGCGATCGAATACTTGGCAAAAGTACCTCTAGGAGTTTGTCTGCAACGTGTTTCCAGGTAAACCCAGCCGCTACAAAATTGGGGCCTGCTTCGCGAGAGCGATCGCACAACTCCGGCTGTTCTATAATGTTTTTCATTAAGGCGATCGAATGTTCTAAATCTGGCATCAGGCGAAATATTGGCATACCGTTAGAAGTACCTTCTTGAAACGTGCTTTCGACGTGCCAAGCAAAATCTGGAGTTGTAAAATCATCCGTCGGGCCGCCTTTAGTGCAGATGATCGGCAACCCACAAGCAATTGCTTCTAGTGCTGGCAAATTGAACCCTTCTGCTAAATAAAGAGATACGTAGGCATCCGCGGCTTGATAAAGTTGAGCCATTTTTGCAAAAGGCAGTGTTTCTCCTATATAAGCCATGCGCGGCAAAACTTGTTCTGCTTCGTCAAATGTCAGTTCGTCTATGTTTTGAGCGATCAGAGAATCCGACTCATATATTGATTCTTCTCCTTTCAATACTAATCTGGCTTCGGGATAACTTTCAACTACAACTGCGAAAGCTTTTAACAATAAATCGATGCCTTTATTTGGAGATCCTGCACCGACATTCAAAAATACAAATCCCTCCCATCCTAGCTGTTTCCGCAAAGCTTCGCGTTCCGATTTTGTTAAAGGTTTGTATATATTCGGATCGATGCCGCAAGGTATGACAATTGTGCGATCGGGATTTGCACCGCTGCGGATAAATCCGGTTTTCGACCAATGGGAAGGCGTAATAATAATTATATCAGAGTTGCTGTGTCCTTCGCGGAGGGAAGCTGCGCCCGTTATTCTAAAGTTTTCGTTGTGCAGAATTCCCCATTCTGTTGTGGCAAACAAGCACGTCCGTTTTGTATTTGAGGGTGCAAAATTGTAAGGTACTGAGATCCGTAACGTAGCGTCTGCTTTTAGAGACGCGGAAGGGTGAGGAATATTTTTTATTGCTGCTTCAGCATTTGCGTCTAACAAACCGATTGCTGGCTGCCAATTTTCGTCTAGATATGGGATATCTTTGTGGAAAATTTCTAAGTTGGGATATTTCAGCATTTCTAGTAGCTGAAATTGATTGGCGATGGCGTAGGAGTGTGGCAAAAAGCGCCAGCCTTCAACAATTATACGCATTTATTTGTTACTTGTTAATTCTTAATTAATTAAACGCTGCAAAACGCAACCATGTAAACGATTGTTCGGACTGAGTTGTAGATTGCATAGCTTAACTATCAAATAATGTCGATCGCACTTTTATTGTGTTTCTTATTGTATCTTATTTAGAACAAGCCCCGATCGACCCGGTTTCTGGGAGAATTTTTGGGTGCGGCGGCACAGCACCTACCCGCGAGCCCGCAATCAACTCCAGAGTACAACGGCACTTGTTGGCTTGTCACCTGTTTTCCCAGTAAACCCAGCCACGAAAAAATTGGGGCAGACTTTCGCCAGTGCGATCGGTCCATTTCCCCTGCTCTACAATAGTTTTAATTATTAATCTGCGTAAAATATTTAAACTTCAACTAAAACAGGGCAGTGGCTAAAAATAGCCACCGCCCTCAAGATAATATCGAGTTATCTAAATCTGTGCTTACGCAGGAAGCAAGACTGAATCGATAATGTGAATGACACCATTGTCAGCAGCAACATCGGGTGTAGTAACGGTAGAATCATTAATTTTGACGCCATTGGAAGCATCAATTTTAACTTCTGAGCCTTCAACTGTCTTCGCAGATTTCAGTTTGACCACATCAGCGGCCATAACTTTGCCAGAAACGACGTGATAAGTCAAGATTTTTTGGAGCTTAGGAATGTCCTTAAGCAGTGATTCTACAGTACCTGCGGGAAGCTTAGCAAAAGCTTCGTCTGTAGGAGCGAAAACTGTGAAGGGCCCAGCGCCTTTGAGAGTATCTACTAAACCAGCAGCTTTGACGGCAGCAACTAGAGTTGTAAAAGAGCCTGCCGCAACGGCGGTATCAACGATATCAGCCAAGTGAGTCACCTAGGTTTTGTATTCTGTATATCAATATAGCGCTAAAAAGTTAATTTAGCTACCTAATTTTTCTCGATCTCAATCAGATTTGCTGATGATTAATATAGCATTTTTTTTATTTAACTATTTTCGCAAAATACCTATCTAAAGGTAGATAATATTTTTAGTAATTTACTGTATTTTAAATTAGCAATGTGATTATAAATACATAGGTAAGAGGCTCGCCCCAGCGCCGTGTTGAAAGTCAAAAGCACTTTTTTTGTGATAGTGCGAACTCCCGTAGATTCTGCAGGTTATATATTTAGCAAGCGGGGACAGCACTACAAAAGCAAAACTAAGATCCTGCCGATCGGCATTTTGACTTAATTAACAAAACATTCAATATCCAGCACAGCCCTAACCCACCCTCAAGCCAGCCACCGCAGACTAATGGCAACAGTTGAGCAAATCCCGATCTAAACTGTTAAAAGCAATTAGCTAGCTAAAAAAAGCCGACATGAGATACAAATTACTAGGTAACAGCGGACTTCGCGTTTCAGAAATCTGCCTCGGAACCATGACTTTTGGCGAAGAGTGGGGTTCAGGCGCTTCCTACGAAGAAAGCCGCAAAATGTTCGACGCATTTGCAGCAGCAGGCGGCAATTTCATTGATACGGCGAATCTCTACACCAACGGTACAAGCGAAAAATATATCGGCGATTTTATCGCAGCCGATCGCGAAAAATGGGTAGTTGCCACCAAATACAGCCTCAACACCAAGAATGGCGAAATCAACGGTTTCGGCAACCACCGCAAAAATATGGTGCAAGCAGTAGAAGCAAGTTTGAAGCGACTGCAAATTGAATATATAGATTTGCTGTGGCTGCACGCTTGGGATTTTACCACACCAGTCGAAGAAGTAATGCGCGCCTTTGACGATTTGGTTCGCGCCGGCAAAGTTCTTTATATCGGCATTTCCGATACACCCGCTTGGATTGTTTCTCAAGCAAATACGATCGCCCAAATGCGCGGTTGGACACCATTTATCGGCCTGCAAATCGAGTATTCTTTAAAAGAGCGAACACCAGAACGGGATTTGCTCCCGATGGCAAAAGCCTTAAACATTGGCGTGACAGCTTGGAGTCCCCTAGCAGGCGGCTTGCTAACAGGAAAATACAACACTTCAGAAACCGCCAGCGAAACTAAACGGCTTGATTCGCCTGAATCGGGAAAAATTAGCGAACGAAACCTCAATATTGCTCGCGAAGTTAGCTCCATAGCAGCCGAAATTGGCAAACCAGCCTCTCAAGTAGCCCTGAATTGGCTGCGACAACAGTCAGTCAAAGTTATTCCGATTGTGGGTTCCCGCAAACTCTCGCAACTGCAGGAAAATCTCGCTTGTTTAGAGTTTCAATTAACTCCCGAACAAATGCAGCAGTTAGACAAAGTAAGTGCAATTGAATTGGGTTTTCCCCACGATTTCTTAAAGAGTTCGATGGTGCAAGATTTTGGATTTGGAGGGGGAATCGCTAAAATAGACAGCCGCCGACTTTAAAGTTGCTGCTATCTTCTAGTGGCGGGTTAACGCGGATATGGGCGAACCCGCCCTCAGAGGAATAATTGAGATTGGTACTGTCTCGCGTGACTTTAACCTCGTACCCCAGCACCAATATCATCACCATAAAATCCTAGGCTTCTCATCGCTCTTACCTGGTTTCCGCGATATTGTCGAGCGGGTATAAGATGTGGGTTAAACCCGGCTTCATAAACTGTTATTTATGAATCTATCGCAAGTTATAAATTTTGGTTAATCTTTATATATAGTCATTTCAAATAAAAAAGAGACACTATTGAGCGCAGTAGTCACAGATGAGTTCATATAAAGATGTCCCAGGAGGAGCATACATTCTGGCTCGCTTTAAGGCACTAAAATCGTGTTCAATATCGTTCAGGTCGGGAGAATATTTTGGGAGAAAAAGAACTTGATGCTCCGTTTCCTCTACCAGTTCTCGGATGGCTGTTTTTCGATGAATCGGTGCATTATCCATGATTAATATAGATGGCTCTGTCAGAGAGGGTAATAAATATAAAGATAACCACCCTTCAACACCTTCTGCATTGAGGCTGTCCGTAAAAACCATTGGGGCAATTAAGTCCTTTTTCCCTTTCAGTCGAACCGCTACTAGATTTTCTCTTTTCCCCCGTTTTCCTGACTTTTCGCCCCAGATTTTTTTTCCTCTTTAAGACCCGCCATAAGCACCATCTTGAAACTCTTCAAATCCTGACTCATCAATAAAGACCCGACTTTGACTTCCCGATACTTTAATCAATTCTCTCAGATATCTGTAGTATTTCATTCTTGCTTCTCGGTTTCTCTCCTGGTAACCCCGTTCTTTTTTTTTTCGAGTAATTTTCATTTCTTTAAGAGCATAAGATATGGCACTTGGTCTTACCCCAAACTTCTTTGCTCTATCGATTAATCTGGTATCTGGATTTTCTTTTACATCCTTTTCTAAGGCTTGCCAATCTAGTTTTCTCTTACGCCTTTTTACCTGTGTGGCCAATACGGTCGGTCCGACCCGGCCACCGATATATCGTTGCCCTTCCTACCTTAAAAAGTCCGGCCGCTTGAGCGATACGACCGCCATTTTCTACATAATCCACTACTCTTTTTCTCAAATCAATACTGTAAGACATTTTCCTAGTGGCTTGACTATTTTTATTCATTTTACCTCATTTTTAAATAGTCTCATACTTATTTGAAATGACTATATATGAGGATACAAACGTTACTTAGCAGCGATCGGATAAGCTTAAAAGAGGTGAAGTTTGTCAAATTAAATGGCAACAAAAAGTAGAACGCAAATTTTCTCTATTATACAAAATAAAAGACTAAAAGGTCGATGCAGAATTTGCGGGTAGCCTCTAAGAAGTTTGCAAGGCGTGGCTAGCTAGGAGAGAGTGGGAATATTTGTATGGTGCGGATACATCGACAATCCCTACATTCAAGTTTTTTAAGGGATTTTTAACGGCGACGCACCCGCGCGATCGCTATTGTATGGTTTTTGAGAATTTTTATTACAGGATGGTTAAATAAACAAGCCCAACAATTGTTAACAGGCGAATTGAAATATCAAAAACCATAAATCGAACTCTTGCTGCAGTCGCACGATCGATCGCACCTCCCCCAATCTAAATATTCCCTGACATTTGCTTGCCAAGTCGAAGTCATTACGAGTATGATTTAAATAAGAGTAAAACAGACAGCCGCCATGAGGATTGCAGAAATACCCCTCAACCAGATTCGCCGCCCCTTGCCGCGAGTCAACGATCAAACGAAAGTAGCCGCCCTGATGGAATCGATCCGCGAGGTAGGTTTAAACGAACCCATCGATGTGCTAGAAGTAGAGGGTCAGTATTACGGATTTTCCGGCTGCCACCGGTACGAAGCTTGCCAGCGTCTCGGTTTAGAAACCATCCGCTGCAAAGTCCGCCGAGCTCCCCGTGCCGTGTTGCAGATGCACTTGGCCTGAGCCTCTCAACAGCAATTGACGACAGGCTTTCGTTCGATCGCCCAAACCTTTCTCAGATATTCGATCGAC
Source organism: Microcoleus sp. S1D4 (assembly GCF_036700765.1). NCBI lineage: Bacteria > Bacillati > Cyanobacteriota > Cyanophyceae > Oscillatoriales > Microcoleaceae > Microcoleus > Microcoleus sp. S1D4. The sequence goes on along the minus strand of NZ_JAUBPP010000005.1, from coordinate 248,125 downwards.
AATCACTAATAACAAGGTACAAATTTATGACTGCCAACAACCACAAACAACATCTTTACCCGACGCGGATCGATATGTCAGCCGACACCCGCACTCAAGTAGTCGGGCTGCTCAACGGGACGCTGGCTACGACTCTGGACTTAAAAACTCAAGTCAAGCAAGCTCACTGGAACGTCAAAGGCATGGACTTCTATCAGTTGCACTTGCTCTTCGATGAAATGGCGGGAGAACTTGAAGAATACATTGATATGGTTGCCGAACGAATCACAGCGTTGGGCGGTTTGGCTGTAGGAACAGCCCGCAGCGCCGCCGCCGATTCGATCCTGCCAGAATTTCCTTTTGACATTGTAGAGGGCAAACAATTCGTGACTGCTTTGGCCGATCGCTATGCACCCTACGCCAAACACCTACGCGCGGCGATCGACAAAACATCGGAACTCGGCGATGCTGACACCTCCGACTTGTACACCGAAATTTCCCGAGTAATTGACAAGCGCTTGTGGTTCCTAGAAGCCCACTTGCAAGGTTCTGCGACAACAGGAACAACAGTCGCACCCGAAAAAGTGGCCGCAAGATAGCTAATTGGCGTTGTGGGGCCGGCACTTTTACCAGTAGGCCCCAAAGATGTATTGTCCTTAAGACTCGGGACAGTTTACGATCGAGAATATGTCCATTTATCAATTTGGATGACTTTTTCGTGGCAGCTAATATTCCTGATTATGCTCCTCAACTTCAGCGTCTGATGCAAGAAGCGGGGCTTTCGAGCGATCGAGAACTCAGCCAAAAAGCAGGAGTTCCCGAAATTCAGCTAAGCCGCCTGCGTCGCGGCTTAGCTTTCAAAACCCGAGCCGACATCCTGCTCAAAATCAGTCAAGCTTTGGAAATTTCCTTAAATGAACTGCTCGCAACCTTTGCCCCCGAGCTTGTAGAGTTAGAACCTGCGCCGCCGAGTGCCCTAGAGCGAGAATATCAGCGCCTGCAAGCTACCATCGAACAGCAGCGAGAATCTTTGCTGCAGGAATTTCAGCTTTCTAGCGTGCAAATTTTAGAATCTTGGATGTTGCAGTGGCCGACTGCGGCGAGCAAGGCTGAGGAAAATCACAACTTGCGGGCCCAGAAACTGCTGCCGTTGTTGCGGCCAGTCGAGCAGTTATTGGAGCATTGGGGAATAGAGTCGATTGCCCCAGTCGGAGCCGAACTTCCCTACAACCCGCAACAGCACCAGCTCATCGAAGGAAAAGCCGAGCCGGGAGAATTAGTTAAAGTTCGCTACACAGGCTACAAACAAGGCGACAAACTCCTCTACCGCGCCAAAGTTAGCTTGGTTTGAGCGATCGCCCAAGGCATTCGGTACAATAAAGATTTTCCAGTTCAAAAATAACTCGCCCCCTGTGCGCCGATAGTCCGATCGCCATCTCTGGCACTCAAAACCCTTGGGGCGCTGCGGGGTTCTGGCGCTTTTTCCCTCTGTTATTTGGATCGGAGTCCATCTCGCAGCTATACTAACCCTAGTCTGGCTAGAAATTCTGACATTCCCACCGCAAAATATGAGTCCTGTAGTTAAAATTATTCAACCCTCTGGCATTTTAGACGGCACCAAGGCAAGTCAATTCCGCCAAGAGATTAGTGACCTAGTGGAAGCGGGAGCCGATGTGGTATTGATCGACTTCCAAGATGTGACATTTATGGATAGTTCTGGTTTGGGCGCTTTAGTCTTGGCGCTCAAAACAGTCCGGGCCGCTGGAAGTCAATTAGTTGTCTGTTCTATCAACGAGCAAATCCGCATCTTATTTGAACTCACCAGCATGGATCGAGTTTTCGAGATATTTTCCACCCGCGATGCTTTTAATAGCAAAATTCTCTCAACTAACTAAATCCAGTGGCTGCTGTATTCTTGCTATTTGGTTGCAGATGTGCTGCCATAACTCAGCTAGCCAAAGTTTACCTTGAGTAAAGACCAATCATCATCAAAAACTGCCTTGGCGTTCAACTTTTGAGTGTATTTCAAAACTTGCTCTAACTGGTCGGCACTTGCATCGTTGTAAGCTGCTAGCAGGTCGATGAATGGGTCAAGCCCCCAGATATTGCCGTCAGGTTGGTGGATCTCGTATACCCCGTCGCTAAAGATGTACAGAGTGCTAAAAGCCTCCACATCGCAACAATTATCGACATAGGGGGCATCGGGGAACATCCCGACGGGCATTCCGGGGGTTTTTAATCGCTGGATTTTAGCCGTGCTTGTCGGCGACTGGGAAATCAACACTGCCGGGGGATGGCCGGCGCTGGCGTAAACTAGCTGGCGAGAAATGCGGTTGTAAACGCCGTACCAGATGGTGAAATACTTGTCATTTTGGTAGCTCATCTGGAAGGTGGTGTTGAGGGCGCGCAAAACGTCGCTGGGTTTGTAGTAGTCAATGTTGGGCAGCGCGCGCGATCGCAACAAATTTAGCACGGCGACAGAAGGCAGCGCCGCCCGCAAACCGTGACCGGCTACGTCTAGCAAGTAAATCGCCAAAGAATCGGCATCCAGCCAGTTGTAGTCGAAGCAATCTCCCCCCAACTGCCGGGAGGGAATGAATTTTGCCTCGATGCTGACAGGTTCCGTCATCGGATCTGGCAGCAGCGATTGCACGTACTCGGCTGCCTCGGCTAACTCGGCTTCGAGGTTTTGCATCGCAATTTTCAAGTCTCGGCCGAGTTGGTGCAGCCGCAATCCGGCGCGTACTCTCGCCTGTAACTCGTTAAGTTCGATCGGCTTGGAGATAAAATCGTCGGCACCTGCGTCGAGCCCTTTGACTCGATCGGCGATCGATCCCAAAGAAGTCAACAAAAAGAATTGTGTAGTTGACAGATCCGGATCGGCCTTAACTCGAAGGCAAACATCAATGCCGGTCAAGCGCGGCATGATCCAATCGCAAATGATCAGCGCCGGACGTATTTTTTGCGCTTGGGCTACGCCGTCTTCGCCATTACTTGCTACTGTCACTTCGTAACCCTGTTTTTTCAGGGTTCTCCTCAGCAGTTCTTGAACAGCAGTATCATCGTCAATAACCAGAATTTGAAACATGGGCACTCAGGTACTACAAGTCTTTCAAGGTCTGGGGGTCATTAAAAATATATTCTGTCAGCGCGGTAGTCTGAGATTGAGTATAGTCTAATAACATCGCTTTCCAGGTAAATGCTTTTGCCTGCCAGCCATCAAGTTCAATTTACCTTTAAATTTGAGCAAAATTTTGGCGAAGTCGAACTTACCCAGTTTATACTCAAAATATAAACTTTTATAGACTTTTTTGGGCGGCGGGCGTGAATTGACATCCGGGTGACACTTCTGGTATAATGAAGAGCTAATTACTCGATTTGACATTTATTTTCCTAGCAGCAAAAGCTAGTACGATCGAACTCCCATTCAAATTTGCCTAATTTTACAGGGCAAAAGAGTTGACAAGGTGGAAAATGACTCGGCTGGTGAATTACTGCGATGGGCGATCGTGGCGCTAGCAGTTGCCCGCCTTTTGGGAAAAAAGTTAAAAACGTAAAGTACAGGCAATACCATATTTGTCTATATTTTATGGAACTATAATTTCAGTGGCAGAGCGTGATTGAATTCAAAGGTTCCGAACAGTTGCAAGTCCTAAAGAAAGCGGATCTTCAAGTCAATACTGGTCTGAGTGCTTTAGAAAAAGTTTTATCGTGGTTTGCACAATTATACGACCCGCGAATTCCCACAAGTGTGTGGATACGCTGTCAATTAGCTTTGGCTGAGGGTTTTACAAATGCGGTGCGTCACGCCCACGAGGGTAAACCGCCGGATTTGCCGGTGGAGATTCAGGTGGCGGTGTGCAGTGAATCTTTAGAGATAGACATTTGGGATTCGGGCGCTGCGTTTGATTTAGAGCAAAAAATTAAAGATATGTCGGAAAAAATCGATTGTGAAGCTTCGGGGGGGCGGGGCCTAAAGTTGATGAAAGACATCGCAGACAGTCTCAGTTACAAGAGAATGGCTGATGGACGGAACTGTTTGTCGATCGTCAAAAATTATACTCCAATCTCGCAGGCGGACGATGAAAATGAGAGTTTGCAATTACCAGAGGAACTTTCTGATTGAGGAACAACCGCAGCTTTTAAAGGCGGGAGAGAGGATTTAGCCACAGCAGAATTGTCCGTTTTAATTCATTTAATTCTCGATACACTTCTTGTTTGACCCATTGTCCGATCGCGTCGAAGGGTGTAAAAATTTGACCCATAGGCCAGCTAACATCTTGACCTAATGGCGTTTGATGGTTGCCGGCCAGGGTTTGAACTGTAATCATGTCGGGAAATCTCGGTTTGAGCAGATTTGTCAACAGCAAGGTTTGGTCGATGTTGTCGCCGTTAAATTTGACTAAAAGATTGCGCCGGATTTGATAGCTATCTTGCACTAGGCGATTGGTGTCTTGCGGGGAAGGGGTAAACTCGACTTTAAAGACGGGGGAAATTTGCTCGACGATGGGAATGGCTTCGGAGGCTGCATAATTGTTGAAAGAAATCAGAATATTGCCTGCCCTTTCTATGTCAAATACAGAACCGATCAGCAAGTGCAGTTTGCATCCCATGCTGTGCCCTATCCCGTAGATGGGGAGATAGGAAGATTTGAGCAATTTAGTGGCGCGCAGGCGATCGAGGGCATTTTCAAATTTGTTGAGGACATCGCGGGCGATCGCAATATGATCCAAAGTATTGACAAACGGCGTTGCTACTACAACATATCCTTGATTTCCCAAAGCTTCTAACAGCCAGCGATAGGTTAGTTGCGGCGCACTCGCCACAAATGCACCGCCGAGAAAGTGTACGATCGCGATCGGTTTAGAAGGAATTAATACCCAGTTGCCGGAAACTTCTTGCCAGTCCATAAATTTCATCAAGTTTAAACTAAAAAGGCGATCGTCCTCAGAAAAGCAGAAAGTACAAAACAGAATTTTTTCTAAATCTTTGCTTTTAACTTTCTGCCTAAAAAAGGGGTTTAATATCATGTCCGGTCTACGATCGTAACAAAAAAAAGGTTCGTAGTGCGGACGACCGTCTGCAGAATCAAAGCGGACTCGCATTGGGCCGGCGCGAACCAATCTTATTGCGGTCAATTGACCGGACACGATCTTCTCTAGGATTTCCTGCCGATTTGGGACGATTGCTAAGAGTTCAATTCTACCGAATCACTGGTGTCTTCTACAGTTAAATCGCCCAACGGATCGTGAGCCTTTATCCATTTCCATTTGTTCACAGCACCTTTCGGAGACAACACTGTGGTAGCAATGCCGTACATTAGAGTCTGCAACACTTCCCGATTTAACCAGCTTTGTCCTAGCTTTCTCATGTAGTGCAGTGCCAAAAGTTCTCGAAATTTGTTAAATTTTTTCAACCGTGGCAAATTATTAAAACATACCTGTTCGTACTCGTTGAGCGATAACTCTTGTTCTCCCCGCAAGCGTCGCAGTTGGTTTTCCTTGACACAATCAGCAGCTATGCGCTTTTTCAGCCAGTGTTTGTCTGTCAGAGAGTTCCCTCTAATTCGATAATTTCCTAAAGGTGTCTTCGTTGCTAACAAGCCGTGCTTTTGAGCAATTTTGGTAAATAATTCTGTATCTTCTCCTACCTGCCAATCTTCTGCAAAGCCACCTTCTTGGAGTAGAATAGAGCGATCGACTACCACAGAAGACGGAAAAACCCAAGGACTTTCACCTGTCTCCTTAATCGCCTGCATTTCTGCTTTAGTTGTAGGATAGGTGGCAATATAGCCCAACTTGTTGCCGTGCTTGTCTAAATATCGCAAAGCATGAGCCACAGCTTTGACTTCGGGATTGTCTTCGAGCATTTTCAAACACACTTCTAGCTTGTTTGCTTCCCAGGTATCGTCGCTGTCTAGAAACGCTACATACTTGCCCGTTGCTCGATTTATCATTAAATTTCTAGCCTTAGAAACTCCAAAATTTTCGCAATTTCGGAAGTATTGAATTCGGGAATCTTGCTCGGTAAGTTTAGTAGCAATTTGGGCTGTAGCGTCTGTAGAGAAGTCATCAATAATTAAAATTTCTAAATGCTTGTGAGTACCGTTGACTGCGGAAACAACTGTTTCGGTTAGAGTATCTGCTGCATTAAATGCAGGAATAATTATACTGACTTTTTCGTTGTTCATGAATTGAATTAGCTAGAGTTTGGTAGTTATTATTTTAAGTATGGTTTTCGCCACTTAGGAATGAAGCTTCCATGAAAATACTTAGAAAGTAGGAGTTTTATACATAAACTGCAAATTGCAGGCTTTGAAAGCCACGAAGTGCGATCGAGTACGATTTCCAAGGCTTTGTTTGAACTGTTAACTTTCCAGCCAGAATGTTGTTATCGTTTCGATCGTTCCAGCTTTTTTCCACTGCCTCGCGTTTAGGCACGTACAGAAATAGGATGCTATTAGGAGCATCTGTGTTTTACTTTAACGCTCGCAAGTCTTAAAAAAATGCTTTTTTAAAGTCGAAAATGCTCCCATGCTATTTTTGTCCGATCGTATTTTGTACGCACTGTTAACAAGACTCTAGTTCGACCATTATTATATAGCATTGTTAATTTTTTGAGACTAAATTCATTGAATTAACTTTTGATATCATCATAGTCGGGACAGCTTTTAATCGCCAACGGTAGAATTATTGTTATTGCCCATTTCTGGTGAAACCCTCACGCGCGCGATACCGCTCTTAGTCAGGGAATTTATTCTAAGAGCGGTATCGCGGTGAGGGTTTTTAGGAGATTTAGGTAACGATAATCGGTATGATTAGGGTGGGATATTCTCCATTCTGTGAAATATTAACGGTAGAATGCGGGTTTTGGTCGCCACCTCAAAAAGTGTCGGGAGTATTGTAATTAAACTATCGGACTAATTGAAATAGTAACTTTGTAGCTATTAATTATTGTATTTTAATTGAGATTTAATCTATATCTTTAGGATGATGTTATTCAAATTATGCTGTAAAATGAACTGAAAAATGGGGGGCGAATGTTTTTTAAGTTAAGCGGTAAAGTGCGAATTTATACTTGTTTCCTAACGGTTTTGCTGTTCGGCGGCTGCCAGCAGCAACTACAGCCAAAGTTGCAGCAGCGCAGCAAACAGGGCATGGTAGTTTCGGCTCACCCTCTGGCGAGTGCTGCGGGGTTGAGGGTGTTGCAAGAGGGTGGCAATGCGGTGGATGCGGCGGCTGCTACGGCTTTGGCGATTTCGGTGGTGGAACCTTTTTCGGCGGGTATCGGGGGCGGGGGTTTTTTGCTGCTGCGGCGGGCCGAAACGGGGACTGTGCAAGCGCTGGATTTCCGGGAACGAGCTCCGAAACGGGCGGGGCGGGATATGTACCTCGACAAGCAAGGCAAGGTGCGCCCTAGGGCGAGTCGGGACGGGCATTTGGCTGCGGGTATTCCGGGTACGGTGGCTGGACTTTATACGGTGCAACGCGAGTACGGGAAGTTGCCTTGGGCGCAGGTGGTGGCGCAGGCGATCGCCCTTGCGGAAAATGGCTTTCCGGTAAGTTCCCGCTTCACAAAGGCTGTTGGGGGGCGAGTGGATGCGATCGAAAAAAACCGGGCGGCACGGGATGTTTTTACTCGTGGCGGCATTTTATACCAACCGGGAGAACTTTTGGTGCAGCGGGATTTGGCGCGGACTTTGCGGCAAATTTCTCAAAACCCGCAAAGTTTTTATCGCGGGGATATTGCGCGGGCGATCGCCAGCGACATGGCTAAAAACGGCGGCATCATGACTCTCGAAGATTTGAAAAACTATACGCCGATTTGGCGCAATCCGGTTTGCGGTAACTTTCGCGCTTACCAAATTTGTGCGATGTCGCCTCCTTCTTCCGGCGGCGTTCATTTATTGCAAATCTTAAATATCCTCGGAGATACGGATCTCAAAAGGTTGGGGAGGAAAAGTCCAGATACGCTACATTTACTGGCGGAGTCGATGCGAATTGCTTATGCTGACAGGGCTGAGTATTTGGGCGATCCCGATTTTGTGAGTGTACCGGTTAAAGCTTTGACTAGCAAGAATTATGGCAAATTTCGCCGATCGCAAATCGACATGACAACAGCCAAACCCTCGACAAAGGTAAAAGCTGTTGATGCTAAAACTTTGAGCCGTTTTGTGCGCGAGTCGCCGGAAACTACTCACCTGACGGTAGTTGACTCGGATCGGAATGTGGTGAGTTTGACGTTTACGGTGAATGGCGGTTTTGGGGCTGCGGTGGTGGCGGCGGGTACGGGAATTTTGCTCAACAACGAGATGGACGATTTTGCCGCTGCGCCGGGAGTGCCGAATTTGTCGTCTGGTTTGGTGGGCGGTGAAGCAAATTCGATCGCCCCTGGAAAAACTCCTTTATCCAGCATGACACCGATGATTGTCACAGAAAATGGCAAATTTCGCCTCGCTGCCGGTGCTCCCGGAGGTAGTACGATTATTACCACGGTGTTGCAAATTGTGCTGAACGTGTTGGTTTACGACATGAATGTCAGCGAGGCTGTATCTGCACCGAGAATTCACCACCAGTGGCAGCCCGATCGCCTGATGGTGGAACGCGGAGGTTTTGATGCTGCGACGCTATCGGAGTTGCGCCGCCGGGGACACCAGATTGTCGAACGTGACGGCTGGGGAAATGCTAATGCGATCGTCCTGACACCTGATGGTTGGTTGGAAGGGGCTGCCGATCCGCGCGGGGAAGGAGAAGCAAAAGGGTTTTAGTCATCCACGATCGGTCATTAGTAATTGTGGCGATCGCCAACCGTATACAAACTCGTTTTAATTGCTATCGAGTGTGTAAGTCTGGAAATTATTCATTTGTCTGCGTGTATTTCGGACTCAATATTTTTGCACTGAGCTTTATTGACTGACTAACCACCAAAAAATATCCATACAATTTTCCACAAAAACCGTAAATATACGGAGATGTGAAGTCATTGTAAAGGCCCTAGACATTGATACTTATATAATGTGAAAATGAAGTTACGTAATGAATCAGCTTAACAATTATCACACAAAAACTATGATAAATCTTAACAAACTTGCTAGCTTAACTGCTGCTCTGAGCTTGTTGGCCGCCCCAGCAATGGCATTTTCGGTAGGAGCAACTAACAACACTGAGACTTTGAAAAACAAATTATTGGGAAATAATACAGCCGGACTGAGTGATTTTTCAATTTCAATTAGCGGGAATTCTGCTGCTTTTGGTACTTTTATGAATGACCCCTTTGGTTTGACATCAGGTGTTGTTCTCAGTACCGGTAAAGTCACAGATATACCGGGTAAGAATCAGAAAGATAACGTAATCACCAACGGCAGCGATTTAAACACGGACTTTGGGCCAAAGGGCGAAGAGGGAGATTTGACTCAGCTCAACCTCAGTTTTTTTGCTAATAGCACGGTTGAAAAATTGTTTTTTCAATATGTATTTGCTTCTGAGGAGTTTCCTGAGTTTGGCGGCTCTGAATTTAATGACGATTTTGAACTGCTGCTAAACGGCACTAATTTAGCCAAATTGAGCGACGGACAAATAGTGACAATTAATAATCTTGTTCCCGATCCGTATAATCGCTCTCAAGATCACCCAGACTATATTGACAACCCAAGTTTGACAGGTATTGCTGCTAATATTGTTAGGCTGGATGGTTTTACTAAAGTTTTAGGTTTTGAGGGTTTGCTCAAGCAAAATCAGACGAATGTTTTGAGCATCCGCATTAAAGATGTGGGTGACGGTAATTTAGATTCTGCTGTATTTATTAAAGGCGGTTCTGTGGGGACGGTTCCAGCGCAGCCAGTTCCCGAACCGATGACTGTGGCGGGTTTGATGGCGGGAGGCGCGATGCTGGCTGCTGGACGAAAGTTGCGCGGGCGGAAGAATTAGTATTAAATTCGATCGACCTCGATGGAGCCAGTAACGGGGTTTTATATGATGTCCGGTGGATTGACCGCGATAAGTAAATATCGCTTAGTTGCGGATTAAAGTCCGCAACTTAAGAACAAACTCGCATTCCGCGCTACGAACCGCAACTTAAGAAAAAACTCGTATTCCGCGCTACGAACTCATTTTATTGCTGTTGTTCTCAGGGGCTAATATAAGTTGGGAGCGGAAATTTGCTAAAATCAGATTTTTGCAAAACTCAATCATTCAGTTATGAACACTACCGTCGGGTAATATTGCACCTGTTAATCTAGCTCCCGTAAGTTTGACCATTACCCGATCGCCATAACCGATTTTAGCACCCGTTAAATCCGCACCGCTCAAGTCTGCACCGCTCAAATCTGCTCCGATTAAATTAGTTTCTCTCAAATTAGCATTGATCAAACAAGCCCCTAACAAGTTGGCCCTAAACAAGTTAGCTTTTTGCAAATTCGCACCTGTAAGATTGATATTGTGCAGAAAAGTATCGCTTAAGTCAGCTTCGCTCAGGTTTGCATTGCTCAAATTTCTCCCTGAAAAATCTTTTTCTTTCAAGGAAGCTCCTTTAAAGTTAGAACCGCTCAAATCGGGAGCTTGCGGCGCAGCAGGGCGGTAAGGTTGAGATGGCTGTGGCGGTGGCGATTGGTAGCGGGAAGCCTCAGAATAGGGCCCTGTCGGATTGGGAGCATATTTTTCAGCATATTTTTCAGCATAATTGCCAGCATAATTTCCTGAAGAGGGTTCGGGATAGTAGCGGGGTTCTTTTGGCGTTGCTTGTGACGGCTGGGTGTTTTGTGGCTGAGTGTTTTGATACTGAGTGTTTTGATACTGAGTGTTTTGTTGCTGAGTATTTCTGTACTGAGTGTTTTGATACTGAGTGTTTTGTTGCTGGGTATTTTGTTGCTGAGTTTGTTTTCGCTGGGTGTTTTGTTGCTGAGCTTGTTTTTGCTGGGTGTATTGCTGCTGGGTATTTTGTTGCTGAGTTTGTTTTTGCTGGGTGTATTGCTGCTGGGTGTATTGCTGCTGGGTGTATTGCTGCTGAGTTTGTTTGTATTGAGTATTTTGTTGCTGAGCTTGTTTGTACTGAGTATTTTTGTGCTGAGCGTTCTGATTCTGACCTCTTACCTGAATCGATCGCAATTGTTCGCGAGCTTGATTAATTTGCTTAATCTTTTCTTCCGCTTTCTGCAATAATCTGGGATTGTCTTTGGGGATGCGATCTGGATGCCAAATGAACGCTAAATCCTTGTAGGCTTGCGTAATTTCTTCTCGGGAAGCTCCCGGCAGCAGATCCAGGACTTTATAGTATTGGTCGAGGTCGCTCATATTACCACCTTTCGCTTTAAGAAATTACGAATTAAAAATTAAGATCGGAATAAAGACAGCGTTAAAAGCTGGCTTTTCCGATCGTACATTAAACCAACAACAACTCAACTAAACCGCTGCAGGCAAAAAGTCTCGGATTCGCTGCAAATATGTTGCGGCATCCTCCAACATCGGAAAATGAGCCGTATTGGGAATTATAACAAATTCTACTTTTTTGCTAAGGGAGGCTGCTTGTTCTCCCATGACGGCGGGAATAATTTGATCGAATTCTCCGGCTACAAGCAGCGTGGGAACGCTCAACCGTGCGAATTCTTCTGGCATTTCCTCAGCAGCTCTTTTGCTGACGGCCGTCACCATTGTACCAATAGCAGCTTCTTCGTCTGCCATTAAAAAATCCTTGAGAAACGCCAGACTGACCTCTGTAGGGAGAGATTGACGCAAAAACCGGGCCATAAAGATGCGATCGGCAAACGGGATAGAAGCCAGCCAAGACGGCCGAAATTTCACGACATAACCGCCGAATTTATGAAAAGTTGTAAAGGCTTTCTCGTCGTATTCAAAAATCCCGCTGCAAGTAAGAATTGCTTTTTCTACTTTTTCGGGATAAAGGTTGAGAAATAAAGTCGCAACCGATGCACCTGTAGAGTGAGCGTTGAGAAAGACGCGGGGTAAATTCAAAGCTTCTAATAATTCGGCCAAGTCGCGGGCGTAGGTTTCGAGTTCGTAGCTAGACTCAGGTGGTGATGGCGGCAAGGGCGATCGACCAAAACCTCTCATATCGTACAGCAAACAATCAAAATCATCAGCCATAGCCCGCGCCGTGCTTTCCCAGTAGCGCGCCGAGCCGGCCCAGCCGTGGAGAAATACCATTACTGGTTTGCCGCTGGGTTGGGCGCTGTTGTCTGTGGTTATCCACTCGTAATAATGTTCTACACCGCCAATTGAAATGAAAGCCATGAGCTTAATTTTAGATTTTAGATTTTAGATTTTAGATTTTAACTCATCGTTCTGCCTGACAGGGCATATCTAGACGTTCTGCCGACCTTTTTGCCTGGTAGCGAGTAGTCCTACAAATCACTTAAAGATTGCTTTAGGAGCGATCGGGCGATCGCCTCTGAGGCGAGCATAACTCATATCATGCAAGCAGGAAAAGATTAAAAGAAAATTTACTGTCAAAAAAATCAATAGATTAGAAGCAGTTAGATTGGCTGGTGGACTGTAAAAATCAGCGGTTAATCGGCAATCCGAGCAATCCCGATCAAACTGTGACTTCGATCGAGCGAACAGTCAAAATCGGTTTGTTGTGAATCGACCGGACACGATATCGATCCACCCACATCTGCGGTCAAAAATACCCAAAAATCTCAAGTCAAAATTAATAGACAAACCAGACAAACGAACTATCAAAAAATCAGCGTCAATCCGCCCACATCAGCGGTCAAAAATCTCAAACAGCAGAAGCAGCCAGCCAAAACAAACCATCTACCAAAAGCGTGCTCAAAACAGCACCGCTGAAGGCGCGCCAGTGCAATTGTGCGTCGCGCAAACTCAATAAACCCACGGTTAGCAATACAGCAATTAAAAGTAGAGCGCAGCCTATGCCCCAAGGAGTGTCAATTTGCCCGATCGCACTTTGAAAAATCGGCATAGCGAATTCCGGTTCTGCGTACATAACTTTCCGCCAGTAAGGCATCAACCCAGTCAAATAAAAATATAAATCAGTAATTGCAGTACCAAATAGCGAGCCCAAGTAAAAATAGCTGCCCACTTTTCCCCAAGATTTGTTCAAGCACCAAATAGCAAAAGGCAACCCAATTGCTTCTATAGGTAGATGTAAAATAGGTTCCCATCTAAACCAGCCCCAATAGATGGAACCAGCCAGCCAACATCCGGCAAATCCTAATAATAAATCTCCCCAAAGTTGGGTCTTGGGGCGAAAAATTAGCACTAAACTGAGGACGAACCAGGGAATTGTGGAAAGCAAGCTGATGGTGGGATACAAGCGAACTAAGGGTGCTTGCACGAAGACGGGAATTGAGACTAAAAATGCTGAGGCACAAAATATTAGCCACTGTTTGATGCTGTTTTTTCTGTCTGAAGAAAGAGGATTTTCTAGACTAGAAACCGTGACAATAGGTGGGATAGCCGATGATACTAAATTAAAATTAAACAACTGATTGGACTCCGTACTGTTTCAATAGGTGGACTAAAAAATTGGCTGCAGTTGTGGGTTTTGCGGTTTCAATACCGGCTCGGTTTTGGCTGAGGTGCCAGCCTTTGGCGGTTTGGGGATCTTGCCATAAATCTAAATGTGCGAGCGCCGGATCTGCATAAAAGCTGTCTCCACCGCTGCCGAGAATGGCTGAACTCCAGTGCGTGAAGCGATCGTGGCTGAGCCTGTGGATGGGAAAATTGCCCCCTAGGGCTACTCCCCAGCCGTCTAGGGCAAAAAATGCCCCGACTTGGCCGCCTAGTTGCTGCCACATCAAAGCCGCCCCGATCGCCCCGGCTACTCCTGCCGAAAAGCTCACAAATACTAAACTTTCTCCGGTCAACTCTTGACTGCACAAAAAGTGAAAAATGTCAAGCGCTGAAAAAGGCGGGTGTTTATGAGCGGGAAAAATCTTGACAGGGTAAGATGTTTGGGTATTTTGCCGAGGATTGTCTGGTTCCCACACCTCCGAAAGTCCCGCTAGGAAGCGATCGGTTAGTTTTGGGTCGTGAACTCCCGGACAAATTACCAGTCTCATCGTGCTTCACTAAAATTAATTATCAGCTTAACATAACTTTACTTAATTGTACACCCTAACTAATTATATGCTATCCAGGGGGATAGGGTGTTAAACTAATAACAGAGTCGAGTTTGAAGAGTATCCCCCCACAATAAACGCTGGGAACGCTCCGAAACACCGAAATTGGAGGCAAGGTGAGGAAGTCTTAAGAAAACATAAAACTTAACGCTAGCCGAAACCCCTGGCGGACTACGGGATAATGGGGATATCCGGGCAGTCGAGAAACCAGATTTTTTTCGCAATTCTGGTTCATCCTGGCTGCGACTCTTAAAAAAATTCAAATTGAGGAATACAAAGTGGTTGCTTCTCCAGAAAAAATTGAGTTAAAAACATCTGCTGCACCCGCAAGTAACGATCGCGTTGCTGTATTGCTGATGGGTTACGGCGAAGTCGAAAGCTACGACGATTTTGCCAACTACAACGAACAAGCTTTAAATTTACTTACCGCCAAATTCGCGCCGGTACCGACTTGGATTTATCCGCCGCTGGCGAAGATTTTAGCAATTTTTGACTTGCACGAGTGGAGTCACCAACACGGTCAATTTGTTTCGCCGCACAATGCTATTTTTGAACAGCAGCGCGCCGGAATTGAAAAGAATTTGCAGGAAAAATGGGGCGATAAAGTAAAAGTTTTTAAAGCTTTTAACTTTTGCGCGCCGTTTTTGCCGGAACAAGTAATTGCCGAAATTAAATCGGAAGGATTTGATAAAATCCTGATTTATCCGCTGTTGGTAGTTGATTCTATTTTCACTAGCGGCATTGCAGTGGAACAGGTGAATAATGCTTTAGTCAAAACCACTGACGGCGGCGAACATTGGGTAAAAGGACAGCGCTACATTCCTTCTTTTTACGATGAACCGGCTTACATTCAGCTAATGGCTGATATGGTGGAAGAGGAAATTAAGAACGATTTGGCTGTGGCGCATTTGCCTTCTCAGATTGGGATTGTGCTGATGAATCACGGTTGTCCGCACAAGGCGAAGGGTTTTACTTCGGGTATTGTGGAAAGTCAGGCTTTGTACGATCGCGTGCGGGAACGTTTGATGTATCGCTATCCTTTGATTTCGGTGGGTTGGCTGAACCATGACACGCCGCTGATTGAATGGACTCAGCCGGATGCGACGTTGGCTGCGAAGAATTTGATTGATTTGGGTGCAACTGCGATCGTGTTTATGCCGATCGGATTTGCGACGGAAAATCACGAAACTTTGTTAGATGTTGATCATGTTATTGAGTCTTTGCAGAAGCAGCGTCAAGGAGTAACTTACCGCAAATTGCCTTGCGTGAACGATCGTCCTGAGTTCTTGAAAATGGCGGCGGAGTGGGCAAATCCGCAGATTGAAGCGTTATTGAGTGAGACGGCTGTGGCGGTGAATCCGAGTTTGTCTGCACACGGCGAGCACAGTCATTCTCATGGAGATCACGGTCATTCTCATGGGGGCCATTCTCACGGGCACGGACATTCTCACGATCACGGCCATTCTCATTAATTAGGATCGGAGAAACCGGGTTTTTGCGAGAATACTGCGTTGAAGACGACAGATTAAGTAAAAACCCGGTTTCTTTTGTTTGAGTGGGTAAATGGAGATTGATTTAGGTGAAAAAGGCGATCGACTTTTGGTGTTTTTGGCTGAAATGGCGATCGGCTTTTTTATCAGCAGGTGTCAATTCTTAGAAATCACGCAACATCCCGCAGAGATATTGCGCTAAAATACAAACTAAAGTTTTACCAAAATTTGAAAAATCGAGAAAAGCTTAAACTTAACTACCGGCCAATCTGCAATTCTCTTAGAAAACGGAACTTGTATTAATGACATCCCACACCTTAAACTTACCCCTTCAGCTACAACAAGAAGCTGAAAAATTGGCGGCACTCCAAAGCATTTCGCTCGATCGATTTATTCTCTGGGCTGTACCGGAAAAAGTCGCTGTCTAAACGGCTATTGCATCGGGATATCGATTATGACCCTCAAAGAACAACTTCTCCAAACCATTGAAACACTGCCTGATGACTTGCTAGCACAAACGCTGCAATTCGTCCAAACCCTTCAACATCCCATTCACAAAACTCCAGGAATTTGTGGCGGTGCAGCGCGAATTCGCGATACTCGCATTCCCGTCTGGACGATTATCGCCTACCAACAACAGGGCGCAACTGAAGCCGAACTTCTTTATAATTATCCAGGAATTACCCTTCAAGATTTACAAGCGGTTGCGAATTATTACGATCGCAACCGAGAAGAAATCGAGCTGTGGCTTGCTGAAAATGAATAACTGCTAATGCTAAAGTTTTACTCAAATGAAAATTTTCCGATCGCAACAGTGGATTTACTGCGATCGCGTGGCTATGATGTTTTGACATCCTATGAAGCCAGACAAGCCAAAAAAATCCAGACGATCGAGTCTTGAAGTACGCGACAAATGTAGGGCCCATAGTGATTGCAGAAAATCGTCAAGATTTTATCAATCTCCACTTGACAACCTCAAATCATGCAGGAATTGTAATTTGTAAAGCCGATCGAGATTATGCAGGCAAAGTGCAGGTACTCCACGACTTTTTCACTCAAGAGAAACAGCCAATGGACAATCGTCTGCTTCGGGTGATGAAACAGAATCTTAAAGGTAGACTCCAGACATTTATACTTCAGGAATACCCAAAATCTTCTTAATAATAATTGTTCAAGCCACAGCATAACCAATATACGGACTTAAGGGCGATCGGCTCAACCACTTTGTATTGTGCGTTGCTGTGAGATTTTTCAACTATTTGAAATAGCTAAGGGCGAGACACCCTACAGTATCGCGATCGCCCCAACCAACTTATCAATCTCCGCCTCAGTTGTAAAATAGTGAACGCAAGCCCGCACGCAATCAGGATTCAGAATTGTCCTCACCATAATTCCCTGTTTCTCCAACAAATCAACTAACTGCTTGTGCGGCATCTTATTCATCAATCTAAACGAAACTAAACCAGCTTCCGGTGCAGATGTTCGCAAGCATTCCACATCGGGAAGTTCCGACAAACATTCCCAGAGATACTTGCTCAAACGGCAAATTTCTGCATACCTTTCCTCAACAGTTCCCCATTCATGCTGAAGGGCGATCGCACTCCGCAAACCCCCATACAAAGGATAAGCCGAAGTCGCAATCTCGTAGCGCTGCGATCCAGACTTCCATCCAAGCACTTTAGCATTAGCATCCGTCACAATTCCCCGCCAACCGATAAACACCGGATGCAAATCTGCCAAAGCTTCCGCACTCACATAAAGCCCCCCCAAACCTTCCGGGCCGCACCACCATTTATGACCGGTAAAAGCATAAAAGTCAACCCCAGAGTCAATCAAATTCAAAGGCAAAACCCCCACAGATTGAGCCGCATCAACTAATACTTTGACTTTTGTTTGATGACATACTTTCACAATCTCAGCCAGAGGCAAAACTTGGCCAGTATTCCACAAAATGTGACTGATAACCAACAAGCGAGTATTTGGCCGCAAACTATCAGCAATCACCGCCACCGGATCACCTTCATTCAAAGTTGCCGCCAACGGACAAATCGAAACCTCAATGTTGAAACGGCGCTGAAGTTCCATTACACTAGCTACAATGCCCGGATGTTCGCAATCAGAAATCAGCAAATGGTCGCCTGCTTTCCAATCAATGCCCCACAGCGCAATATTGCAGCCGACGGTGACATCCTCAGTCATGGCGATGGTTTCAGGAGGTACTGTCAACTCAGATGCGATCGCCCGTCGCGTCAGCATCGCCTCCTGAACCACCCAAGCCCCCACCTCCCCCGAAAACGGCCCTCCAAGCTGCACCCGCTTGTAAGCCTCATAAATCGCCTCTAAAGCAGACTCAGGCAGTGGCCCTTGTCCGCCGTAGTTAAAATAAGCTTTATTGGCCAAAGCTGGAAATTGTTGTCGGTGATTGTCCTTTGTCATTTTTTCTGGGGAATTATTGATAGCGTTAATATTGAATAAGTAGGTGGGAACAAATAAACATTCGATGGGTTGGGCTTATTTTGCCTCGATCAACAGGCTGCTACTATAGATTTTCAGCTAAACCCGCCCCTACAATACTATATTGTTTTTTTGGCAATGAACTACAACTGAACCCGTGAGTTCTATACCTTTTCCCTAATACTCTATGCCCTTGCGAATACTAAATGTTAATAACTGACAAACTGCTACTTTCCTATCAACGATGCAATCTCCGAGCGTTTTTAGACACCTGCGGAGACTGGAAACAACTAGATCCCCCCAGCGACTTTTTGCTGAAACTGATGCGCGACAGCGCCGCATACCAGCAGCAGGTTTTGGAACACGAGACTTACCAACAACCATATTATCCTAGAGGGGATTGGGAAGCTGGCGCGGCCGCTACATTGAGTTTAATGCAGCAAGGGGTCGATCGCATTTACCGAGGAGTTCTAATCCAAGGCGAATTGGGCCAAACCAACGGTAAATTAACTTCTCTGGTAGGAATTGACGGTCAATATTTCTCAGATATGGGGGAAGTTTCCCAAACTAATATTCATCTTTCATCCTCCACTCCGCAGTCTTCAAATATTACCCTCGTCAGCCGCCCGCATTTATTAATCAAACAGCCAGGACAATCCAAATTTGGCGATTGGAGTTACGTTACTGCCGATATTTGGCTCAGCAAGCGACCAAAACTAGACTATCAAATTATTGCAGCTTTTCACGCCCGAATATTAGCTACCGTGCAGGGAAAAACCCCCGAATCTGCGTGGCTAATGCTGCGAAAAAAAGGGTTTTGGGAAGTGAATCTCGATCAGCGAAATCCTCAGATGTTCGAGATATTAGATCACTGCATTCAGATGATAGAAAATCGGGATAAACCAGAGGTGTTCATTTCCCGGCAAAAGTGCAATCTTTGCGGTTGGTATACTACTTGTCATGGGGAAGCAGAATCTATTAAACATCTTTCGCTATTACCCGGAGTTACTGCCGGACGCTATGCTAGACTAAAAACTCTCGAAATTACTGATGTAGAAGCTCTCGCTAATGCTAGTTCCGCACTGCTTGCTGAGTATCCCGAATTCCCCGACAGAGTTGCTTTTGATGTGGTGCAGCAAGCTCGATCTCACTTGCTAAATCAACCGCTGTTGCGGGAAGAAGGAAGTTCGGCAACGAGCAATGTACGGGATGTAACGGATGTCAGGAAGAAGGAAGAAGGAAGAAGGGAAGAAGGAAGAAGGGAAGAAGGAAGGCACGACACGGATTTTGACACGGATACACGGATTAACGATCGAGAAGAAGGTAGAAGTGAGAATTCAGAAGAACTTAACTCATCTGAAATAGTACCAGATATTGTAGACAATATCTTGAATGACATCGCGGTTGAGGAAGTAAAAATTAGAGAAAATAAACCTGCCACATCTTCTATACCTGCGCCACTTCTCCGCAATAAACCAATTCCCTATTCCCAATCTGTCTTTTTGCCGATCGCCCCAATCGAACTCTACTTTGACATTGAAGCGGAACCCGAGTTAAACTTGGATTACCTCCACGGAGTCTTAGTTGTCGATAGGTACAATAAAACTGAAAAATTCCACGGTTTTCTGGCAGAATCAGCAGCAGAGGAAGGTGCAATTTGGGAGCAATTTTTAGAATTAATGTGGGCTTATCCTATTGCTCCGATTTTCCACTTTTGCGATTACGAAGTCAAGACTTTTAAACGCCTAGCTAAACTTTACAATACTCCAGCTTATTTGTGGAAACCAGTGCTGAAACGGTTTGTAGATATTCACAAACAAGTGACGCAACAAGCTATTATGCCGGTGGAAAGTTACGCACTCAAACCAATAGCCCGCTGGTTGGGTTTTGACTGGCGGGATGCTAAGGCTAATGGGGCTCAGTGTGTCTGTTGGTACGATGATTGGCTCAAAACTGGCGATCGATCGCTCTTGGAGGCGATCGTCCGCTACAATGAGGACGACTGTCGCGCTACTTATGTGGTTAAAGATTGGTTGACTAATTTTTTGCTAAATCAGAAACAGTGATTTTATGATTAAACGAACCGCGAAGGCGCAAAGGGCGCGAAGTTAGAAAGAGAAGAAGATAGTAAGATGCGAAAGTCAGCAAAAATAATTATATTTATTTCCTGTTTTTTGATAGCAGCAATTGTGGCAATTTTGATAAATTTGTCAGTCCAATCTTTCGCCCTTACCAAAATAGATTTTATTGGCAGAGCAATATTTCCTACTGGTTCTCCGTTTCAGGGGACGGAGATTGGCGGACTTTCGGGGATTACTTACGATGCCGAAAAACAAGTTTATTATGCCATTTCGGATGACCGCAGCAGCAAGAGTCCGGCGCGTTTCTATACTCTCAAAATAAATTTGAAATCGGGTAAATTGGAAAAAGACAACATTGAATTTACTGGTGTCACTACTTTATTAGATGAAAAGGGCGAAAGTTTTCCGAGTTTAAGTTTAGATCCAGAGGGGATAGCTTTTGCGGGCAATAGCGTGTTTGTTTCTTCGGAGGGAGATGTCGATCGCCAAATCAATCCTTTCATCAAAGAATTCTCCCTCGACGGTAAACTGCTCAAAACGCTGCCAATTCCCGATCTATTTTTGCCCGATGACAAAGGCACTAAAGGCATCCGCAACAATCGATCGTTTGAAAGTTTAACTTTAACGCCCGATCGCCAATATCTATTCACCGCCACCGAAAACGCTATGGTACAGGATGGCGATGTACCTTCTCTGGAAAAAGGCAGTCCGTGCCGGATTTTGCGCTACGATGCGTTAAGCGGCAATCCAGATGCCTCCTTTGCCTACATCACCGAACCGCTACCCCCTGGTGCAAATCCTGTGGGAAAATTCACTACCAACGGTTTAGCGGATTTGTTGGCGATCGACGACAAGCGCTTGCTGAGTTTAGAGCGTGCTTTCTCCCTGGAAACCGGCGTTACTGTTAGGCTATTTGAGGTTTCTTTGGAAAAAGCCGATCGCACAGAAGGGATAGAAAGCCTCAAAAGCAGTCGGGACGAGGTTTCTCCCGCTCAAAAACGGCTGTTGCTGGATTTGGAAACCCTAAAAATTCCCCTAGACAACATTGAGGGGTTGACATTCGGCCCGGAGTTGGCAGATGGTAGCAGAGGTCTGATTTTGGTCAGCGACAACAACTTCAGTCCCCTGCAAGAGACTCAAATTTTGGGCTTCCAAATAAAAGTTCAAAAAACCTCTTGACAAAAGGTGAAGTTATAGGCATAATAGAAATTGTGCCTGAAGAAAAGGCAAAACGAGGGACAGTAGTTCAATTGGTTAGAGCACCGCCCTGTCACGGCGGAAGTTGCGGGTTCGAGCCCCGTCTGTCCCGTTCTCTCGTAAATAGAAAGTTTAAACCTTTCATAAATCTCTTTCTAAATAGAGTTTGTTTGTAGTCAGGGCTTCATTGCTCCTGCGGAGAAAAAATGACTAAAGTCCTGACTGCGAATCTTATGCTCTTTAGATAGCCAGAGATGATTAAGGAGTGGGAAAATATGCTCGTTACGCCCATTAAGCCGTCACCGGAAACAACTACACAACGGGTAGTATTATCTAATATCAGTTGGCAGACTTACGAAAGCTTATTAGCAGAAGCGGGTGACAAGAGATCCTCGCGATTTTCTTATTCTCAAGGAGTCTTAGAAATTATCATGCCATCAGACTTGCATGAAACTGTTAACTGCTTGCTAAAACAGTTTGTGACTACTTTAAGTGACGAATTAAAATTGAAACGTAAGGGATTTGGCTCAACAACTCTTAACCGTGAAGATTTAAAACAAGGTGCAGAACCAGATTCGTGTTTTTATATCCAAAATGTCGTTCGCATTCGCGGCAGAAGAATTAACTTATCAACTGACCCGCCACCAGATTTAATCATTGAAGTAGATCTCACCAGTCCATCTACTAATCGGTTTGTTATCTACAAAAGCCTTGGAGTTCCTGAAATATGGAGATATCTTGGAGAGACTGTACAATTTGTTCAACTTCAGAATGGAGAATATGTAATCTGTGAATACAGCAATACTTTTCCGATTGTTTCTGCGGAGATAATCAATCAATTTTTGCAGATGGCGCAGACGGAGGATGATATGACGATAATTGATGCTTTGCGAGTATGGGTGAGAGAGAAATTGCGATCGCCCGAAGCAACTGAGCAATAATACTTAACTAAATTTAACTAATTTTAATTGAGGAATCTGCTAAATGTTAGACACAAGCGTTATTTTACAGGAAGTTGAACTTTTTTTTATGCAGCAAGGTAAGGTGTATGAAGCACTCCAAAACATTACTCAAAGTTTGTCGAGAGCAGGCATTGACTATGCAGTAATTGGTGGCATGGCCCTTGTGATTCACGGCTATATCAGAACTACTCAAGACGTAGATTTGTTACTGACACCACAAGGGTTGGATTCCTTTCGATCGATTTTGCTCGGTCGTGGATTTGTGCCTGCCTTTGCTGGTGCTACTAAAATGTTTAAGGATGTGAAGACAGGAGTGTCTGTTGAGATTATCACAACCGGAGAGTTCCCTGGAGATGGGAAACCTAAATCAGTTAGTTTCCCTAACCCGGCAGCCGTAGCTGTTGAAAAAGACGGCATTAAAGTCGTTCGATTGGTTACACTGATTGAACTGAAGTTGTCATCAGGTTTGAGCGGTCGCGGTCGATTGAAAGATTTGGCGGATGTACAAGAATTGATTAAAGCTCTGAGTTTGCCTGCGGAATTAGCACAGGAGCTCGATCGCTCTGTCCAAGAAGAATATTCCCGATTGTGGCTCGATGTTCAGCCTGATGGTTGAGATTAATTGAGTTTCTATTGATATCGTTTCCGGTAGCGTCGGAATGATTTAACCACAGAGAGCGCAGAGAACGCAGAGGGAGAGAATACAGAGATGAATAATTCCGATGCTACCGGATTTGATATGATTGGACGATCGACTCCAAGCAGCGCTCAAAGGTGTGGAATAATAAAAGGTCGGGCGATCTGATATGTCAAAACCAGGACGATCGGCACTAGGATCGGAATAGCAACCAACAATCCCCATTTGCCAAATCTCAACTTTTGGCCGTCCGATTTGAACAGGACAATCACAGCGATAATTCCCATGACTACCCAGAGGCCGCCAAAGCCCATGAAGACTGTATATCCTGCATCTTGCATTGTTTTTACCTGCTTTCGATCAATTAATCTTTAATGTTAGTTGCAGTTGGTTCCTGCTGAAATCTGCAAATCGGTCGATCGCACTTACTAATATCGCACTTACTAATAATGACTCATTTTCAGTTAGAACGGCAGCGGCCTTGAACTTCGCACTCAACCCGCGCAGTTCGATCGCTCATAATACTTGCTAAATCCTGCCTTCCCGTCAACCTCAGCCGCCAATCTGCCCAAATTCCGTACAGCCAATTAGCGATCGCCCCAAAAACCGGTAATTTAGTAACAGCATAAATCCATCCCATTCCCAAAATCTCATAAATACGGCGAAAAACCTCCACATTTTTAACCGTCGTACCGTCGGGTAACACCGCGTGAATCCGGCCCATCGCCGTTTCGTAGTCAACTCCGCCGTGGGCTTCCGGGTTGTAGCCATCCTCCGCGATATCCACAAACGACACCAAACCTCGCCCTGCATCCCGTTTCTTCAAAAAATTCACCTCTCGCACGCACAGCGGGCATTCAGCGTCGTACAGCAACTCGATTTGCCAAGAGGGCTTAACCTCAACAGATTCGGAAAACTCGGTTTTAGCAGCAGACATAGGGAAATATGTTTTAAGAGCGATCGCACCCAAACATTTTACAAGAATTTTCTGGTAGCCCTACGACATTTATTATTTGTGCTTTGAAAATAGTCCCAAAGGTGAATTCAGTCTAGGCCGCCCGCAATGCTAATATCATCAAGATGCCCTTTGCCCAGTTGCCGGAGACTTTCGCCGACAGTCGAATATCAAACAATTCCAGGCCGAGCACCAGCCAAGCACAACTGTTAATTCGGCAACAAAATATAATAAAATTTTAAAGTCTCAAACATCCGCGATTCCCCCAACCAGCAAATCAACCCCAATCTAAAAGCAAAAATATACATGAATGTCAGAGTCCGTCTAGCCCCCAGTCCCACCGGAAACCTCCACATCGGTACCGCCAGAACCGCCGTATTTAACTGGCTGTTTGCCCGCAACCAAGGCGGCCAATTCATCCTGCGGGTAGAAGACACAGATGTCGAACGCTCTAAAAGCGAATACACCGATAACATCCTCGAAGGACTGACATGGCTGGGGATGAACTGGGATGAAGGCCCGAGTTTTCAGTCCGAGCGTCTGGAAATATACCGCCAAGCAGTCCAAACCCTTCTAGACAATGGACTCGCCTACCGCTGCTACACCACGTCGGAAGAACTCGACGAAATGCGGGAAGCACAAAAAGCCAACAAACAAGCCCCCCGCTACGACAACCGCCACCGCAACTTGACAAGCAAAGAGCGCGCAGCTTTTGAAGGCGAAGGGCGACAAGCTGTGATTCGGTTTATCATTGACGACGATCGCACAATTTCTTGGAACGACATGGTGCGCGACACCGTAACCTGGAAAGGTAGCGACCTCGGCGGCGACATGGTAATTGCCAGAGCATCCAGCGGCGGCGTCATCGGCCAACCACTCTACAACCTCGCCGTAGTTGTCGATGACATCGACATGGCCATCACCCACGTCATCCGCGGCGAAGATCACATCGGCAATACTCCCAAACAAATATTGCTCTACGAAGCTTTGGGCGCGACAATCCCAGAATTTGCCCACACGCCGCTGATTTTAAACTCCCAAGGGCAAAAGCTTTCTAAACGCGACGGCGTAACCTCGATTTCTGACTTCAAAGATATGGGCTACCTCCCCGAAGCTTTAGTCAATTACATGACTTTGCTCGGTTGGACTCCGCCGGATTCAACGCAGGAAATATTTACACTGTCCGAAGCTGCAGAATTATTTACATTCTATCGAGTCAACAAAGCTGGTGCAAAATTTGACTGGGACAAACTCAACTGGCTCAACAGTCAATATCTCCACAAAATGCCAGTACCGCAATTGACAGATTTGCTGATACCTTATTGGCAGAAAGCCGGTTATGAGTTTGACACCGAGGCAGACCGCCCCTGGCTCGAACAAATAGCTGCTTTAATCGGCCCTAGTCTCGTTCGCTTAACCGATGCTGTCGATATGTGCAAGTTGTTCTTCTCTCCCACTGTGGAATACGAAGAAGAAGCACTCGCACAGTTGCAGCAGCCAGGGGCTGCAGAGGCTTTACAAGCAGTTCTAGAAGTTCTGGAAAGTCATGCCACCCTGCAGTCAGCCGAAGCTCAGAAAATCACTAAAAAGCTCAGTAAAGAGAAAAATCTGAACAAAGGGCTAATTATGCGATCGCTCAGAGCCGCTCTGACAGGTGCAATGCACGGCCCCGACCTGATAGAATCTTGGGTAATCCTTCACCAGCGCGGGACAGCGAAAACCCGCTTGCTTGAGGCCATTAGCAACTTGAATTTGCCCGCTGTTGGTGTCGCGGCCGAAACTCCTACCCCAGAACAACCAAACGCAGAAACAGTCGCCGAAACTTCTGTCGCACAACACCCAGCAGCGGAAGTTTCACCAGCCGAAATACCGACTTCAGCACCAGAGGTTTCAGCAGTCGAAATATCGGCTCCTGAAGCAGTGGCGGCAGAAGTTACAGCAGTCGAAATACCGACTTCAGAAACAGGCGAAGTGTCGGCTCTAGAACCAACCGACGGGGAGGTTGCAGCAGTCGAAATACCGGCTCTTGAAACAGTCGCAGCAGCAGTTGAAATACCTGCCGCCAACCAGCAAAAAACTATTGCGAGTGGAGAAATGACTTCATCAAACGAACCAGAAAAAACAATTATCATCACCGAAATTCCTGCTGAAAATGAAGCAGACAGTTCGAGCGGTACCACACAAGTCATAATTACCGAAGAACCGCCAAGTCAGACCCAGCAGATCAAAGAACAAATTATCTCAATTTTGTCGGAGTTTCCCGCTTACATCGGTAGCTTTTACGAGCAGTACAAAAGCCCCCTGACAGTTGTCGGTGTAATTTTAGCCTCGATTGTTTCTTTGAAAGTGCTTTTGGGCATAGTAGACGAACTCAATGACATCCCCCTGCTAGCACCCACATTTGAGCTAATCGGTATCGGATACACCGCATGGTTTGTCTACCGCTATTTGTTGCGCTCTTCCAACCGCCAACAATTAGGTCAAGAAATTCAAGCTTTGAAAGAACAAATTTTTGGCAAAAAGTCCTAAACTTTTGCTGGTAATTTGTTGAATTTGTGCCCGACATTGACAACTTTTTATGAGTTGTTAGTGTCGGATTTTTTCATGACTGTTAACTGTTGACTGTTCACTAATAACTGTTGACTGTTAACTGTTGACTGTTAACTGTTAACTGTTGACTGTTGACTGTTGACTGTTGACTGTTGACTAATGCTTTCGGGCCAACTAACAACTGAGGGCCCGCACGCACCATCCACCGCCCCTACCAACTAACAACTAACAACTAACAACTAACAACTAATATCGTTTCCGCTGGCATCGGAATGATTTAACCGGCGCTAGAACACAGAGTACACAGAGTCCGAGAATATATATCTGAATCATTCCGATGCAACCGGATTTGATATAACAACTCACAACTCACAACTCACAACTCACAACTCACAACTCACAACTCACAACTCACAACTCACAACTCACAACTCACAACTC
>NZ_JAUBPP010000005.1:208493-221181 GCF_036700765.1 Microcoleus sp. S1D4 | reverse complement strand
ACAACTGACTAAACTCCAGCAGCCGTAAAAGCAGCCCAGTGATAGGGATTAGCAAAAGGACAGGGTTTGCGGTTGCGAATTTGCTGCAGAGATCCCTCTGCAATCAGGCGAGAACTTTGGGAAAGCCGATCGAACGTTTGCGAAATTTGAGGTTGAAAATCCGCCAGCAACACCTCCAATTCCTCGCTAGTCAAATCCCGCAGCCACCTTTGAGCGTCAATCAGCGCCATCGCCACATCCCCCACCTGCAACCGAGGAAACCGCCCCAGATTTTCATAAAACTTGCTTGTCAGCAGCAGCGTCGAAATATCGTTCACCGTCCACAGACTGCTGACCGCACTAGACGTACCAGCATACAACAAACCCGCCGACAAACCGACAAAATCTTCACCGGCGCTAGGGAAACCGCCGGCAATTTCGCAAGCCGATAAAGTAACTAAAAAGTATTGCCGAAAATCCAAATTAAAAATTTCTTCCAAACTCAGAGAATCATTCCTCAACAACACAGCAGATTTCATCGATTCCGCCAAATTTAGCACACTCAAACAAGCAAAGTGAGCACATTTTTTCTGCTGCAACTGCCCTGTTTTTTGGGAAAAAGCCTGTTGAATAGCCGGCTTTTGACGCAAAATTTCTGCACTGGAAAAATGTTCGGAAATAGTGCCGATTTCCAGGTTGCTGTAGAGTGAACTTCTGGTGAAAGTAGGAACTGCTAAAAGGTGCTGCAAACGCGGTCTGTACCGGCCAATAGCTACGCCGCGCGCGCTTTGTCTCAACCGCAATAACTCGCAGCTAGGAGCATAGCGAATTCCTCCAGCAAATCGATCGATCAAATAACCAGCAGCCTCTGAAACATCGCCAAAATTCGAACTTCGAGCAAAAACATCAGAACTGCTGTGCGCCTCCCCCTCAAAACCGCTGCTCGAATTCCACCCTGATTTGAAAATTCCCCCGCCCTCCTCAAGCCCCTCTGTCACCCCCAGAGGCAAAGCGTGGAGCGGTAAAGCGTGCAAAAATCGGTGCGGCACAAAAATTAGCCGATCGCAATTTTGGGGAATCAGCGCCACCAGTCGATCGATTTCCAGCAGCGCGGCCAAGCGTTTGAGCCGAGCCGGGAGATGATTGATCCAGCGACCTTTTTGCTCAGAATAAGCGCTGAGGTACTCCCTGGCCCAACTTTCGACAGCCAAAGCATTTTCCGGCGAACACAGGTGAACGGCGGGATATTGCACGTCAGCAACCACCACAAAAGCCACCAGCAAATCCTCAAAACTCGCCCACACCACAGCAGCGGAATTAGCATCAGGCAACAATTGGCGAATTTGCTCGAAAGCGATGGGTTCAACCTTGTGAGCTAAGCTGAAAAAAGGGTCGTTTGCCTGCACCGATCGAGCAATCAACCCATCAAACTGCCGCCACAATTGATTTAAGTTGATAAAATCCGAACTCGGCAGCAGAGAACCGCTGTTCAAACTAGCGCTGTCGCCCTCAGAAATTAAGGTAGCGCTCGACTCTGCCTCTGACTGTTCTTCGTGTCGCTGTGCCCTGGCTATTTCCAGTTGCAGCGATTTCAACGAGCCAAGCACCTCGGCAGAAAAGTCTCCTTTGGGAGTCAGATCGCATTTCAGCAGCAGTTCTACCAAATTCCGATTTTTGTGGCGTTCGGCATATTCCAAAGCCTTAGCGCGATAGGCGGGTTGGGTGTTGCCGAGTTCCAGACAAACTTGTACCAGCCCTTTATAGAGTCCAGTCGAGATGCTGGCTAATTTGACTTTTGCCGTACCGATCCGATCGCCCAAATCCACCGCATCAAGCCCAGCTTCAGGGCGCAATAATTCCACAGTATCGACAGCAGCAGCAAACACGCTGCAGGCGCGAAGCAACTCGCCGCGAACTCGGTAAGCTTGACCCAAATAAAAGACAATTTGCAGCCAGTGGTGGGGATAGGTTTCGCGAGTGTAGACTTGGCAAGCAGCGAGATAGCAGCCGATCGCGCGATCGAGGTGAGACAAGTTTTCCCCCTCCGTCAGTTTCGCAAAAGCCCGCCCAAGATCGATTTGCAGCATCGCCCAGCGTTCGGGGGCTGCCTGTTTGGTGTATACTCTCGCCGCATTTTGATAGCAGGCGATCGCGCTTTTGAGGTTACGGTTTTTTTCCCCTTTCAGGTGTTGGCTGAAAGCGCGGCCGAGATTGGTACACAGCATGGCCCAGCGTTCGGGAGTTTTGGGACGGTTGCAAAAGAGCAAAGCATTTTGATAGCAGGCGATCGCAATTTCGATATTTTCGGCTTTGTCCCCTTTCACCCGCATGGTGTAGATTCTGCCGAGGTAAGTTTGGATCGAAGCCCAGAGTTCGGGAAATTTGATGCGGGTGTAGACTTGTAGAGCATTTTGAAAACACGAGATCGCCATTTCCAGATTTTCCACCGGATCGCCTTTAGCGCGATCGATAAACACCCGGCCTAAATTCTTTTGAGTCGTCGCCCACTGCTGCGGAAAAGCTTCCTTAGTCCGCACTTGCAAAGCTCTCTGATAGCACGTTACCGCGTATTCGAGATTTTCGGCTCGGTTGCCCCGCAGTTGCTCGCAGTAAGCATTTGCCAAATTATTTTGAGTCGTGGCCCAGCGGCGGGGAAACACCTTGCGGTTGTAGACTTGCAAAGCATTGTGGTAGCAAGCGACTGCCAGTTCTAGATTTTGGGCTTTGTCGCCCTGCAGCCTGCGGGTGTAAGCGCGGCCGAGATTGTTTTGAGTGCTCGCCCAATCTACCCCGAAAGCTTCGCGGGTGCGAACTTTTAGGGCGTTTTGATAGCAGGCGATCGCCTGTTCTAAATTTTCTGCCGGATCTCCCCGGAGGCGATCGCTGTAAGCGCTTCCCAGATTGTTTTGCAGCGTCGCCCACTGGGATGGGTACTCTTCGGGAGTCTGCACTTCTAGGGCATTGACAAAGCAAGCGATCGCCAGTTCGATATTTTGAGCCTTATCGCCTTTCGGGCGATCGCTGTAAGCGTTGCCCAGATTATTTTGCATTGCCGCCCACTCTTGGGGAAAATCTTTGCGGGTAAAAACCTTAGCAACAGTTTCGTAACCTGCTATTTCGATTTCCAGGTTATTAGCCTTGGTGCCGAGAGGAAACCGCCCAATTTTGTTACTCAGATTGCCGATCAGGGCTGCCATGCGCCTAGTCTCGGATTGATTGGCAGCGGGTAGTACCAAAAGTGCCCAGCAGCGCAACAATTCTGCGAAATTATGGTCTAGTTTGTCTAAATGATTTCTCAGCAGCGAGTACAAATGCTGCGAGTCAGCGCTGCCCGCCACTGCTTGCAAAGCTTCTGCTAAAAAAATTAGATATGCTACCCCGGTTTGAGGATTGCCATTTGCAGATTCTAAGGGTGCGATCGCCCTTTGGAAAAATTTGGCAGCTTTGAGCAAACTGTCTGGCGTCAGTGCCGGCACTTCCAAGTAAAGCGTTTGCACGAACCCAAAGTCGATCGACTTTGAGTTGGTCTTCAAAATCAAATCTATTCCTGAGTCTACAGGATTTTCCAGCAGCGCTTGGAGCATATTCACATCAGTTTTGCGACGCTGTTCGTCCATCGTGCATTCCGCCGAACTATTAACCATACGATCGCTGCTTCTGTGCAGCAATTAAATCAGTTCCCGGTTTAAATTTCAATTCCCAATCGGAGGTAGGAGTCGCCGAGGGGAATTAAAGAAACCTGGTTTTTCCACCATACACATCGCTACAACCTATTCGCCCAAAAAAAACAGGTTTTCGGCCAAGTTTAAAACTTGATAAACCCGCCCCCACAGACTTGCAGCGGGGCGGGTTTATTTTTACCATGATAAATTTTAGACTTAAAAACCTGATTGCTTGGAAGCTATAACAATCCTCAAAGATTTGTGGGACTACTCGTTACCAGTTCGAGCGAAAGCAGGGCAGATCCGGAAGCGAGCATCTGAGTTTTGCATTTATTGGTTTACTCCCTTTACTCGTTTACTCGTTACCTGGCTCTGCTTGGTAACGCAGATAGGCGAGGCTCTACCTCCTTTTTTCGCAACCGAGGCACTTCCTATGGACATCGGTTCCCAGACAGAGCCAGGGAACCAGTTAAACTGAGTCGATTTAGTGTACCGCTTGAGAGTGCAGCGCCGTCTCCACCGCCTGCAAAGCCCGATCGACTTCTGCAGCAGAGACAATCAGAGGCGGCACAAACCTCAGCACTTTCGGGCCAGCGGGAACCAACAACACACCAGCAGCGATCGCCGATTTAACAATATCAGCCGATGTAAGTTCGATGTCAGCCTGCAATTCCAGCCCCACAATCAAACCCCAGCCGCGCACTTCGGCAATTAAATGCGGATATTCGGCCGCCAACTTGTTGAGGCCTGCTTTCAACTGTTCCCCGCGCTGCTGCACGTTTTCCAGAATGTTTTCCCGTTCTAAAGTTTCGCACACGCACAAAGCGACAGCGCAAACAAAAGGATTTCCGCCAAAAGTGCTGGCGTGACTTCCCGGTTCAAATACATCGCAGAAAGATTTGCACAGCATCGCGCCGATCGGGATACCGCCGCCCAACCCCTTCGCCGACGTAAAGATATCCGGTTCAATCCCCAGGTTTTCGTAGCCCCAATATTTGCCGCTGCGCCCCATCCCGACTTGCACTTCATCGAGAATCAGCAAAATGCCTTTTTCGTCGCAAATTTCGCGAATCCGCTGGAAGTAGGCGATATCTCCGGGGCGAACTCCCCCTTCACCTTGCAGCGCTTCCAGCATAATTGCTGCTACTTGACGTTCGTCTTTGTCTAGTTCTGCGATCGCCAGTTCGATCGCACTAATATCGTTATAAGGCACATAGTGAAATCCCGGAACCAACGGACTAAAACCCTTCTGATATTTAGGCTGTCCCGTCGCCGTAATTGTCGCCAAAGTCCGCCCGTGGAAACTAGCAACGGCGGTAATTATTGTCGGATTCGAGATATTTAATTTTTCGTGGCCGTACTTGCGCGCCAGTTTAATAGCCGCTTCATTAGCTTCAGCGCCGGAGTTGCAAAAGAAAGCTCTGTCCGCGCAAGAATGGTCTACAAGCCACTTCGCCAGCTCGCCCTGTACGGGGATGTAATAAAGGTTAGAAACGTGGTGTAAGGTCTGTATTTGCTTCGTTACCGCTGCAATCATCGCCGGATGGGCGTGTCCCAGAGTGCAGGTAGCAATACCCGCCACAAAATCCAGATATTCGCGGCCCTCGGTATCCCAAACGCGACAGCCCTGGCCCCGTTCTAGGGCGATCGCAAAACGCCCGTAAGTAGTCATTACATAGCTGTCGAAGCTTTCAGAACTGAACAAACTCGCTTCGGCTTGGACGCTTGGTTCTTTTAGTAAGGTTTCAGGACTCACGAACGGCTCCTTAACAGATAATATCTAGACCTCGATTGTACGGCAAAAATCCAGCTTCGCGGTGCAGCCTGTTACTTTTGTCATAAAATCATAACAGTAAGTAACCGCGCCCAATTAATTACACAAAGACTCTTGACGCTGTAAGGCTTTCAGGATGTATGCAATTGTGATTAATTTTGCCGGATTATTTAACAGCAATCAATCCCTCACAAATCTACTGATGAGTTATTATATTTCTCCTAGCTTTCTCGATCGAGTTGCAGTACACATCACTAAAAACTTTTTAAATTTGCCGGGGATAAGAGTTCCCTTAATTTTGGGAATTCACGGCCGCAAAGGAGAAGGCAAAACTTTTCAAACCGAACTGGTTTTTCGGCGGATGGGCTTTGAACCCGTGATGATATCTGGTGGAGAATTAGAAAGTCCAGATGCGGGAGATCCGGCGCGTTTAATTCGCTTGCGTTACCGGGAAGCTGCGGAGCAAATTCGGGTGCGGGGCCAGATGTGCGCCATTTTTATTAACGATTTGGATGCCGGTGCTGGCAGGTTCGATACTACTACTCAATATACCGTCAATACTCAGATGGTCAATGCCACTCTGATGAATATTGCCGACAATCCAACTAACGTGCAGTTACCGGGAAGTTATGACAGCACGCCACTGCACCGAGTACCGATTATTGTCACCGGAAATGACTTTTCAACGCTCTACGCGCCGCTGATTCGCGACGGACGGATGGAAAAGTTTTATTGGGAACCCAGCCACGATGATAAAATTGGGATTGTCGGCGGAATTTTTGATTCGGACAAATTGTCAAAAACCGAAATTGTCGCTTTGGTAGATAATTTTCCCGATCAGTCGATCGACTTTTTTAGCGCTTTGCGATCGCGCATTTACGACGAACAAGTCCGCAAATTCATTCACCAAATTGGAATCGAGCGAGTTTCCAAACGTTTGGTAAATACTACAGAAGCACCGCCCGATTTCCACAACCCAGATTTCAGCCTCGCTCGTTTATTAGAAATGGGCGGTTTGATGGTGGGTCAACAAAAGCGGATTCAGGAAATGCGCTTAGTGGATGAATACAACCAATCGCGACTGTTCAACGTTCAAGGAACCGCCAATGTTCCTGCAGCCGCGCCAACGCAAAATCAATTGAGCGATCCTAATTCCAAATATTATAAAGCTTACGTAGAGCCAACTTCTGCCGTGAGTAACGGTCAAGGGCGGCTGAGTTCCGAGGTGTTGGAACAAGTGCAACAATTGTTAGCACAGGGCAGCAAAATCGGCATGGAATATGCAGACACTCGCCGATTTAAGACTGGTTCTTGGCATAGTTGCACGATAATTCAAAACGGAAAAGAAAAAGATGTAATTGCATCTTTAGAAACTTGTTTGGCGGAACACGGCGGCGAATACGTGCGGCTGATTGGTATCGATCCAAAAGTCAAGCGGCGGGTAGTTGAAACAATTATTCAACGGCCATAATAGGGCGCACAATACCCATTGCGAAAATTCCAATAACGATCGCCTTTGGGTAGTGTCGCACCAGTAATATCAAATCCTGTCTTCATCGGAATAGTAAATTCAGGCGTTGACTGTTAACTGTTGACTGTTGACTGTTAACCGTTAACTGTTATCCCTCGTTATATCGTTGACCGTTGCATCGTCAGGTGATTTAACCGGCGCTAGAACACAGAGTACACAGAGTCCGAGAATATATATCTGAATCATTCCGATGAAGAGAGGATTTGATATTACCAGGAAGAGCCTGGTAATGTAGATTCGGAGGCTCTACCTCCTTCTATCTCGCAACTTACAGGAGAGAGGACTTTAGGAAGTGCTTAAGTTATTAAGTTTTCGAGCCTAAACAGACAATACAGATAATATTACAAATTGCTTTGAAGCCCGATCGCAGTTACAATCGTCCACGCATCCACCAACAACAGCAACAGCGTGCATCCCAGCAAAATTAGATACATCCAAGGCTGCGATAAAGGGCGAATATCCCTCGTATCAATACCGGTTTTTGCTTCCACCAAACCGACTAATTTATTAAATCCAGCCACCCGCATCGGTAGCAGATAACCTTCACCCCCATGACTCAGAAAATAGTAAACCAAGCCTCCTTGACCGGTCGATCGAGGTTTGAGAGCCTTCACCTCAGTCCAAGGTAGCGACCAACCCCTGCGAAACACGCGCGGAAACCACTTCGGATAGGTAACTTCAATCCCCTCCTCACTGAGAATTACCCGTTCGCCGAGCACGCCGTAGAGGCCTGCTGCGCCGACAATAATTGCCGCCCAGAGTGCGATCGGAGGAATTGGTGCTTTCGTGACTTCCGACAAAAACGGTAAGGGAATTGTGAGGGCTGCGTATAAGCTCAACAGGGTGATTCTAATCAGGGGAGAAAGTCGGAATACTGCTGGCTCAAATGCTGGGGCGGAAGATGGAGAAAATGCGGATTCGGCTGACATAACTGAAATGAAAGAAGCTGTTTAATGCTATTGTTGCACAGTTGTCGATCCCGCGAACAAAACTCAAGAAAATCTCAAATGTCAGACAATATTTGCTGTTTTGAGTTGCGATTTAAAATTCATTTCAAAAATTGTTATTTTTAAGTGTTGAGTTTTTATTTACCGCTTTGCAGAAGTTGGAATCTTGAGTGCGGAGTTATCAATTAACTGACAATTTATAACTCAAAACTCACAACTTCCATTAATCGACGGCGGTTAGGGCGGGTACTGTCAAAGGTTCTGAAATTTCTCTGGCCTTTGGGCGGCCGGGGGTTGCTGCGCGATCGCCCTGAACTTCCCCTCGCGATCTGCTAGGATTGACGTTTGAATAGGGGCCTTCGTTAATCTGCAAGCGATCGCAAGGAATGGTGTCCGATAAAATTGCACTCGCCATCATCCCGGTGTGAATTTCCAATGCTGCGGCGGACATCGCTTCAAACACTAAACGCTGTCCAGGAAAAACCACTCGTTCAAAATACCAGTTAGGAATGTTGGAGATGCGAGCAATCTGAATCAGACTGGTGGCGTTGACGTAGCAGCACAGAATCTTGCTGTCGGTGTCTGAGGGTAGTGGGTCAAGAATTTGAGCCATAACTGCTGAGGGAGCCTTACCTAAAAGTTTTAGTTATCTTCTCAGGCTAACACTAGGCGATCCCGCCTACTGTAAAGCCGACTACCAACTCCAAGGATTTTAGATTTTAGATTGGGGAATGACTTACTGAATCTGGATTGGGAGCTTGCCTGCAGTTGCATTTTTTGCCTTAAAGCGTGTCAATAACATACCAGAGACCGATCGCCCTAAAATTTCTATTTACCCAGAAAAATACCTAATTGTTGACTCTCATCGGCAATTTTCCGTCAAAATCCGCTGTATTTGCTTACATATTCGCTTTTTTCGGCTGCTGTCACCGACCGAAACTCGCAAACTCAGCCTTAAACCGCTCGGCCAAATTTTCAAATATTTAATATTAAATTGCCAAAATTAGAGAGATTGTAAAGTTATATTAAAAGAATATAAACATAGATCGAAAAGTCGCAGTTTAGGATATAGCAATCATGGAAAACCGAGTTCTGTACGTTCGCCTCCCTTGTAATCCGATTTTCCCGATCGGAGTAGTGTACCTTTCCGATAGCGTACACAAGATGTTTCCCGATGTCCAACAGCGCATTTTTGACCTAGGCGCAGTACCGCCCCTCGACTACGCTAAAGGTTTGGATGCGATCGTCGATGAGTTTCAACCAACGCTGTTAGTTTTCTCTTGGCGGGACATTCAAATTTACGCGCCCGTGGGCGGTAGGGGCGGGAATCCCTTACAAAATGCCTTCGAGTTTTACTACGCCAAAAATCCGCTGACAAAATTCCGGGGAGCACTCGGAGGATTGCGTTTGGCCGCGTCTTACTACACCGAACTGTGGCGCAATCTGGGACTAATTAAGCGCGGATTGAAGCGGGCCCGGAAATACCGCCCGGAAGCCCGCGCAGTGGTCGGTGGCGGTGCTGTGAGCGTGTTTTACGAGCAGTTGGGGCGCAGTTTGCCGGCGGGGACTGTGGTTTCGGTGGGCGAAGGCGAAGCTTTGCTGGAGAAGTTGATTAAAGGCGAAGATTTGGCGCAGGAAAGATGTTATGTAGTAGGAGAAACTGTGCCGCGCGATCGGCTAATTCACGAAAAGCCAGCCAACATCGAGAAAACCGCCTGCGATTACAACTACATCGAAACCATTTGGCCGGAATTTTCCTATTATTTACAGGATATGGACTTCTACCTCGGAGTCCAAACTAAGCGCGGCTGTCCCCACAATTGCTGTTACTGCATTTATACGGTGATTGAAGGAAAACAAGTGCGGATCAATCCGGCCGATGAGGTGGTGGCGGAGATGCAGCAATTGTACGATCGAGGTATCCGCAATTTCTGGTTTACCGACGCTCAATTTATCCCGGCGCGCAAATTCATCGACGATGCGATCGAATTATTGCAAAAAATCATCGCCTCCGGTATGACAGACATCCACTGGGCTGCTTACATCCGTGCGGACAATCTCACACCAGAATTGTGCGATTTGATGGTAAAAACGGGGATGAACTACTTTGAAATCGGCATCACCAGCGGTTCCCAGGAACTGGTTAGGAAAATGCGAATGGGCTACAACTTGCGAGTAGTTTTGGAAAATTGCCGCGATTTAAAAGCAGCCGGTTACAACGATGTAGTTTCCGTCAATTACTCATTTAACGTGATTGACGAAACCTTTGAAACCATCCGACAAACAATTGCCTATCACCGAGAATTAGAGCGCATTTTCGGAGTCGATAAAGTAGAACCAGCGATTTTCTTTATCGGATTGCAGCCGCACACAATTTTAGAAGAATACGCCTTTAAAAAGGATATTCTCAAACCGGATTATGACCCGATGAGTTTGATGCCTTGGAATGCCCGCAAGTTGCTGTGGAATCCCGAACCTTTGGGCTCATTTTTCGGGCAAGTTTGTTTAGAAGCTTGGCAGCGAAATTCCAATGATTTCGGCCGTGAAGTGATGGCAATTCTGGAGGAAAAACTCGGCTGTGCGGATTTGGAAGCAGCTTTGACTGCGCCAGTGGAAGTCAAAGACAAACAGTTAGCAGCAGTGAACTAACTATAGCAATCCTAAGTGATTTACTCGTTCTACTCGTTACCAGGCTCTGCCTGGTAACGCAGATCCGGAGGCTCTGCCTCCATTTTCGCAGGAGGCTCTTCAAAAGTGACATCGATTCCTAGGCTCTTAGTCTCTCAACCAGTTATTGAAAATGATTTAGGATTGCTATACCAGGTTCGCAGTCAGGAAAACCGTCCTTTAAAAAAAGGGGAAATGGGAGGAAAGATGTCTCTTCTGTTTCCCTATTTATTATTCAATAAATAGGTAAGGATCGAAAAATTAATAACTTAAACACCTCCTACAGTCTTCTCTCCTGTAAGTTGTTAGAAAGAAGGAGGCAGAGCCTCCGGATCTGCATTACCAGGCAGAGCCTGGTAACGAGCAAAACGAGCAAACGAGCAAGTCTTAGCCCCCCCTTAATAAGGGGGGGTTGGGGGGGTAATATCTAGCGCTACTTTATGAAATTAGTGTAACAGAGTCAGTTCGCGATCGCATGGGGGCGAGAAACCCGGTTTCTACGAAAATAAAAAGTTTAGTAACGAGAAATATATGAAGAAACCGGGTTTCTGAGATTTGCGCGCACAAGTCATAAGATCGTAAAACTGTTATAAATGCCAGCGCTTGTTTCCCTTCGATCGCATTGACATACTTTATGTATTCTCACTGATCTAGGGTTGGCAGCGTACACCTTACTTAAACCTAGAGTATACCGTGTTTTCTGCAAACTCCACCTCTAACATTAAATATTATTAATATCAAACAAGTATCGCTTAAGATGTAATTATATAGTTAAAACTCGGAGTGACAAGATGTTTTATCAAGATAGAGTTAAGGGCATTAAAGAAGTAGGTCTAGTTATAGCTGGCCTTAGCGCGATTCCCTTCGGGATAGCTTCGCTTCACGGCATTTTGACTCCCCCAGCAGAAGCAACAGCACTAAATCAACCCGGATCTTCCAGTTTACCGCATTCTCGATCGTTCCAAATTGCTCAAGTTGAGGGATGTCCCAAGGCCGAAATGGTGCAATCTTTCGCAACGGCTAACTTTTCTATATACATTTGCAAAACCCAGGAAGGCGCTATTTTTTACCGAGGGCTCAGCAAAATAAATGGTAGCCAAATCAATGTCATGCAAGTAACTACAAGTGACGACGGCACTTATGAAGCGACTAACGGCAATATTATCTATTCGATCAATCCCGATCGCCTGCAAGTGCGGCAGAATGGTAAGCTAATCTTGACTGAAGCTGTCATCAAGTAACACGAACTGTTATTCAACGATCGGATAAATTTAGGGTGTATTTGATTCACTTAAAAAAATCAAGACAAGCAAAAACCTATTGATTCCTTAATAATCAAAGAGAATCAGTGGTAACGGTTATACAATTGACTAATTTTTGTTCAAATATCTCTCAATTAGGACGATCGCCACTATATCATCTACAGGCCGCGGCGGAGTCCGCATTCCCTGCGGAATCAAGCGAGAAAGTCCCGTAGGAGGGTACATTTCCCAGTAACGATCCTTCGCTTCTAAGCTGCTGAATCTCTCGTCAACCCGAACAATTTCGATCTCCGGCGACAAACTCTGCGTTAGTTTTTGTTTCCAACTCTTAGAAGTCGTTTGATCTCCGAGTACCAATAACTCAACGGGAAACTGTTCGCACAGAGATTGAATAGTAGATATGGCTGATTCTGACGGTACTACTTGATGGTAGCAGATGTTTCTGTCTCTACCCATGACGGCGATGCCGCACTTGTCTTTACCCGGATCGAAACCTAAAATCATATTTATTACTTCTATATTAATAAGTTGGTAGTTGCGCTGTTGTAGTCGAGGAAACCCAATCGCCAACCTATATCTAATCTGACACTTGCATTTTTGAATGTCTCAAAATCTTTTTGGGCGATCGCACTTATTTTGCTTGACTTTTTTGCAGGATTGACATATTATATCATCATGGGAATCCGTGGGGTCATATAATGTCTAAAATCAGAAACCGGGTTTTTGCCACAATCTTTGCTTCCCCGTTTTAATTTATCGAAAAAACCCGGTTTCTTTCACCTCCGCGCAAAAATCAGAAACCGGGTTTTTGCCACAATCTTTGCTTCCCCGTTTTAATTTATCGAAAAAACCCGGTTTCTTTCACC
>NZ_JAUBPP010000005.1:0-208393 GCF_036700765.1 Microcoleus sp. S1D4 | reverse complement strand
TCCGCGC
This sequence comes from Microcoleus sp. S1D4, assembly GCF_036700765.1. Lineage (NCBI taxonomy): Bacteria > Bacillati > Cyanobacteriota > Cyanophyceae > Oscillatoriales > Microcoleaceae > Microcoleus > Microcoleus sp. S1D4. The sequence continues at coordinate 208,386 of NZ_JAUBPP010000005.1, read as the reverse complement.
ACAAACCCGGTTTCTCTCACCCCTGTACAGGCGGTGCGTCGTTATGAGATTGTCGATGTGATTTGCAAATTGTAGATGGCGACGCACCCTACTATCTAAAGAGTAGAGAAGAGTCCTCACAGGGAAGACGGGGAGGAAGGGACAGCCAAAGCTACCGCAACACGAAAACCCCCGTCCCCGTGCCCGTGCGAGTTGCGCGGGATGCAGCAGCGGTAGGCCGCACGGCACTGGAGCGCACGGTAGTTCCACGAACCTCCATGCAGCACACGGTAACTATTTATTTCATTTTTCCAAAAACCTCCGTCAGTCCCTGCGTCGTCATCGTTAATTTGCCACTTATCGCTGCACCATTCGCCAACCTGACCGTGCATATCATAAAGTCCAAAGGCATTGGGAGGAAAACTCCCCACATCCATTGTTTGTTGGCGGTCATAATTAACTAAATCTTTGGTAATTGTCTCGCCAAAATAGAAAGATGTTGTAGTTCCAGCGCGACAAGCATATTGCCATTCAGATTTTGAAAGTAAGCGATAAATCTTGCCTGTTTTTTCAGAAAGTTTTTGGCAGAATGCTACAGCCTCATTCCACCTTACACTTTCTACAGGACGTTTTTCACCTTTAAAGCGCGATGGATTATTTCCCATCACTGCTTGCCACTGTGGTTGGGTGATGGGGTATCTTCCTGCATAAAAAGTCGGTACTATTACTTGAGGCGGCGGACTTTCGTTATCGTACCTAGCTGATTTTGGTGCTTGCCAACCCATCATAAATTTGCCGCCAGGAATGTAAACCATTTCTAGTACAACTCCATTACCTAAGTCTTCAGGGAAGTAATGAGCAAAAGACTTTCTGGGACTGTTTTCTTTTCCTTCAGCATCGACTGTGATGACATCAAATTCAAATGTAGGGAGATATTCGTGAAACTGAGGTTTAATCTTTAAGTCATCTCGATCTTTCAGGAGTGAATAGGCAGCAAATTTCACCTGCATTGATTCATCGTGCAATGCTTGAATTATCAAATCTAAACCTGCTTCTCCATATTTGAGCGCTTCGGAGAGGGCGGCGATTCTCACTTCGACAATGGGTGAAGTTAATCGGCTTTTAACGCCGGGAATCCCTCCGAGTACCGCAGCATTGAGAGGAATTGAACTTTGACCGCCAAGGACGGCATCGTATTCTCTGGGTTGATTTTGATTCTCTGACATTACACCGCACGCTCCTGCATTTTAACAGTTGACAGTTGGCAGTTGGCAGTTGGCAGTTGATGGTTGGCAGTTGGCAGTTGGCAGTTGATGGTTGATGGTTGAATAGTATGGGAATTGAACCATTTATGCTTGACCGGTATTGGCTCTATTTCTGAGGTTATTTATGTCGGCGCATGATGTGGCGATTGCTATATATATGGCGGCACAGATTGCCATGATTTAATGATATGTGAAGGGCGCGACAATGTCAAGCAAAATTGTAATTTTATTGCCCAAAATCTTGGGTGTAATTCGATAGGTCGATCGCACTTATTACTTAACTTTCACATCTGGGCCGGCCGGTGGTTGTTGTCCGGTGCGGAAAACAACGACTCCGTTTTCCAGAGCAACTAAATCTATTTTCAGCGGGCCGGCGATGTACGTGACATCTGCGGCGATCGCCCGAACCTCCAGCGATTTCTCGTACTGCTGCAATCGATCGATAAAACCACCTAAAGTTTCAATCCGATTGTCCGCAACTTGCACTCTGCCGCCGACAACTCCGATCAAGCGAGCGCGAAATTGACAAGCTTCGATCAATTGCAGCAACTGCACCCGCACCTGTTCGTTTGTCAAAGTCACCGGATCGACAGCAACCGCTGCAATCACATCTCCGGCGCGGAATACAACTCGATTGATTTCGGCTTCGGCAAATACCTTAATTACCTTTTCTTCTCGCAGATAATTAGCGCCGGCGACGATTCGCACCACGTAGTCTTTACCGTCTTTAATCTGACTGATTAATTGATCGATTTCTGCTGTAGTAATTTGAATAATCTGTTTGCGAACCTTGGCATTTTCCGGCTGCATCAGTTCGACGGTGGTTTTATTTGCTTCTTGCAACAGTCGATCGATCGCCCGACTCGCCTTATCCGGTTCCAAGATGCGAACAACGCCAGCAGCTAAAATTTGACCGCGCCTGATCGCAACTGTACCCTCGCGGATGGCCTGAAAGTCCCGTTCCAAAACTTGCACTTGCTGCTGCAATAAAGTTTGTTGCTGTTCGAGTTTAGTTTGTTGCTGTGCGAGGGTTTCTAAAAGAGCTTCCCTCTCGGCAATTACTTTGTCCCTCTCGACAATTATGCGATCGCGATCGGCGAGATTTTGCACCCGCTGGGCAATTTCCTTGTCCCGCTGGGAAATTAGTTCGTTGCGATTGACAATTTCTGCGTCTCGCTTGGCAACTTCTTCCTGCCGCTGGGCAATTTCTGCGTCTCGCTTGGCAATTTCTCGATCGCGCTGGGCAATTTGAACTTTCACCTGCTCTCGCTGCTCGATCAACTGTTGGCGTTCCGCTTGCAGTTGGGCGATTTCCGAGCTCAAAGCTGTTTTTTGATCGGAAACTGTTTTCAATTGGTTCTCAGTGCGATCGAGCTGAGCTCTTGTAGTCGATCGGGCAGTTTCCACCAGTTTCAACTGTTCTTCGGTGCGGGATTTAGCAGCTTCCACGCTAGCAAGCTGTTCTTCCGTGTCCGATTTAGCTGCTTCTACCTGACTTAACTGCTCTTGGGTTTTAGACTTGGCTGCTTGCACGCTGTTGAGCTGGGCCCGGAGCGAGTTTAATTTTTTTTCTGTCCGAGCTTGCTCGGCATTAGCAGCTTGGAGCGATTGATTAATTTGCTCTAAATTGGCTTTAGCTTGCGCTTGAGCGGTTCTGGCTCCATTTAATTCAGTTTCAACTCGATTTTTTTCTTGAGTGGTTTCTTTGAGTTCTCTGCGGGCTTGGTTGAGCCTTTTTTGAATCTCGTCTATTTGAAAAACCCCGGTTCGCAGAGGCTTGCTGGTAGCAAACAAAATGGCCAAAGTAATTGCTGACAGGATGCTGCCGGCCATCACTGTCACCACAACAGCAGTGTCGCGGGGGCGAAGTTTGAACAAACTCAACCTTGCCTTGCCGACTTTCGTCCCGAGACGATCGCTGACAGTCGCGATCGTACCCCCCAACACTAAAATTACAAATACCAAGATGTATCCAGCAGTCATTCCGATTTTAAATTTAGGATGGTGGATTTTGGATTGAATCTAAAATCCAAAATCCAAAATCCTATACTTTCTCGGCATCAAGTGAATTGCTGGCTTAAGGCCACCGGGTTGTGGACAGTGATCTTTTTCTTGTGGATCGAGATCATGGTTTCTTGTCTGAGATCCCCCAGCAAACGAGTCACAGTTACCCGCGTCGAGCCGATCGCTTCGGCGATCGCCTGGTGGGACAGCTTCAAATCAATCGTAATCCCATCCGTACTGGGCACGCCAAAATCCCGGCACAGAATCAGCAAAAAGCTGACGAGTCTCGAACCCATATCTCGGTGTGCGAGGGTTTCGATCATCATCTCCGTTTGCAAAATCCGAGAAGAAAGTCCCCGCAGCAAAACCATAGGCAATTCTGCGTCTTCCTTGAGAGCTTTCTCGACTTGTTCGATCGGCAGCGAGATCAATTCTACCGGCGTAAACGCTACCGCGTGGTAAAATCTGTCCGAGCGGTGTCCCGTAATCAGAGACAGCACGCCGAACACGCTGTTTTCCCGCAGGAGCGCCACAGTAATTTCTTCGCCTGCTTCATACACCCTAGAGAGCTTCACAGCGCCTCTAAGCAGAACGTAGACGCGCTCAGCCGGGTCTCCAGGGAAAAAAATTGTCTTGCCCCGTTCAAAGTTTTCCACAATGGGTGGAAACGCCCCGCCGCTGATTTGGCGGAACACGGCTGCTAGCGGTCTATCATGTGTCACGACTAGATCCTTTGTACTAATCAATAGTTTGTAAATTGTCGATTAAGCTTATTGAGTAAATATACTGACCAACCTCCAATGTCCAGGGATTCTGTTACAGCCATCTAATGTTAAGTTAAACACACGCTGTATGATATTAAATCTAGCCATTCTCTTAACTTTTTCAATTCCGCCCATTTAGATCCACAACCAAATTAATCTCAATTGTGTCTCAATTGTCTGTCCATCAGTTAAATCTGAATCAGTTGTGTCTAAACTGGCGGAGTTGTCGGATATAGCCCACGAGAACGGTGCAAGTTGCTTCGAGAAGAAATACAGATGATAGATTTGACCGGAAAAAATGCTCTTGTTACGGGCATTGCCAACAATCGCTCGATCGCCTGGGGCATCGCCCAGCAGCTCCACAAAGCAGGGGCCAACCTCGGCATCACTTTTTTGAAGGATGAAAAAGGCAAGCACGAGCGCAAAGTCGCCGAACTTGTCGAACCGCTCAATCCCAGCCTGTATTTGCCCTGCAATGTCCAAAACGAGAGCGAAATCGAGTCTACTTTTCAAACCATCGCCGACAAATGGGGCAAGTTAGATATCCTGGTTCACTGCTTAGCCTTTGCCGGCAAGGACGAACTTTCAGGAGATTTCACCAACACCTCCCGCCAAGGCTTCTCCAATGCTTTGGATATTAGCGCTTACTCGCTGGTGCGGCTTTGTGCTGCGGCTAAACCGCTGATGGCGGAGGGCGGCAGCATTATCACGCTGAGTTATTTGGGCGGCGTGCGGGTAGTTCCTAATTATAATGTGATGGGCATTGCTAAGGCAGCTCTGGAGATGAATGTTCGCTATCTGGCGGCGGAACTCGGCCCGTTAAATATTCGGGTAAATGCGATTTCTTCGGGCCCGATTCGCACTCTGGCTTCGTCAGCAGTTGGCGGCATTCTGGACATGATCCACCACGTTGAGGAAGTGGCCCCGCTGCGGCGGACTGTGACTCAGCAGGAAGTGGGAAATGCTGCGGCTTTTCTGTGCAGCAATCTCTCTAGCGGGATTACGGGTCAAGTTTTATATGTCGATGCTGGTTACGAAATCATGGGAATGTAACAGCTTTTAAACAGTTGTCAGTTGACAGTTGTCAGTTGACAGTTGACAGTTGTCAGCGAAGTTTTTAGATAGTAAACAGTTGACAGCAAAATTTGCCAACAGTCAACTGTCAATAAGTAATTGGACAGAATTAATTACACACTGATTTTTTGCTGATTCTTTACTAGACAAGGCTTGTAGCCCAGAGTTTTGTGTAATTAATTGTGTCTTACTACTTAACTGTCCGTTGTCTGCTACAAAAGTGCTAATCCCAAATTACTAATTATCAACAATAACTATGAATGACAAATTGGGAATTATGGAAATAATCGATCGCCCTCCAGTACCTCCTGCAAATTCGGTTCAACCAGCCAGGGCCGCGTTGGTGAAACGCACGACACTGGAAACGGATGTCACTGCTAGCCTGAATCTCGACGGTGTGGGAACTTGCAAGGCGTCTACGGGGATTCCGTTTTTAGACCATATGTTGCACCAAATTGCTTCTCACGGATTGATCGATTTGGACGTGCAGGCGATCGGGGATTTGGAGATTGACGACCACCACACGAACGAAGATGTGGGAATTACCTTGGGCCAAGCCCTAGCAAAAGCTGTCGGGGATCGATCGGGCATTTCTCGCTTCGGCCACTTCATCGCCCCTTTGGATGAAGCTTTAATTGAAGTAGTCTTAGACTTTTCGGGACGGCCTCACCTAAGTTACAGCTTAGAAATTCCCAACCAGCGAATCGGCACCTACGATACCGAGTTAGTGAGAGAGTTTTTTTCAGCGGTGGTGAACCACACTCAGATGACACTGCACATTCGACAGTTGCAGGGCGGAAATTCACATCACATTGTCGAAGCCGCGTTCAAAGCCTTTGCGCGAGCTCTGCGGATGGCGGTAGAAATCGACCCTCGGCGCGCCAGTCGGATTCCGAGTTCTAAAGGAGTTTTGTAGTTTGGGGTTTGCAGTAGCGCTTGGGCGCTACTACGAATTATCCTCTCCTGCAAATCAAAACCGCTGGCTCTAAAATATATCTGCGATGTAGTAAAGTGTAATACCAAATCAAGCTTAAATATCCCCCCTTATTTCTTAGTCCGCGGAGGCGGACTTTGTTTTTGTAGTTGCGGTTTCAACCGCCGAACCATCTATCGAGGGGGTAGCTCAATCTATCCAAACTTCGTCAAGAAACGGAAAGCATCCAGTACGTGACTCGCGCAAACGTAGGGCGAAGTATTGTAAAAACCTTGCCACGCCGCCGCCTTATCTTCATCGTACTTATCTGCTCTTTCCGAGTGTCTTCCCAGCCAATTCAGCCGGACTGCGTGACCGACTAATACATCTAAAACGATGTATTCTTCTACTTGCAATTCTGGGTTGCGTTGGGCGATCGCCGCCAACTCCATCAGCGCCTCAATATTGACTTGTCGGTATTCCGGCGCTACAATTTTGTTTAGCAAATGCTCGATTTGGAGCGCGAAATTCTTTTCGCCTGGGGTCATTTCCGCTAAAATAATATCGCTATCTAAGCGATTTCGACGCTCTAATTTATCGCCAATAATTAAGCCTTTGCAGTGCCGCAGCAATCCCCAAACACTCGGATAAAAATCCTTCGGTACGCGGTTGACTGCACCTTCCATTTGCCGCTTGCGCCGCCATCCACCTGCAGGCATTTTGGGTTCCTCAAACACAGGCGCGACTACCCATTCAATATCTTTTTCCGGCTGTTTGACACGCAATGATTCTTGCTGTTTGAGGATTTGATTCATTTCCTCATATTCTGCCAATACTTGGCGCAGGCGATTTTTAATTTCAAAGGGACTTAGCTGCATTAAATATTCGTAAGCTTCATTTTGCGTAACTCGCAATTCGCGGGCTAATTCGCTAGTTAACAGCAAAATAAAGTAACTCACTCTCAGAGTTAGCAACCCTTTAAATAACTGCGGTTCGGCTTTAATTAGCAAGCCTAAGTAAATCAGAATTTCTTGAGTGAGAACTCGATCGCGAACGTCTTCTCCACAGAATTGGCGAATTTTGTCCATGACTTCCGTGTAAGAACCAGGTCGCGAAATCAGCGAGTCTTCACTGTAGGCTTTCCCCACAGCAATCTGTTTTTGCCGTACCAAAATGTCTGTTACCGCATCCGACAAGCTGATATCAACTTTGTCCAGCAATCCAGCCGCGTGACGGACAACGGCCCATTGAATTTTTGATTGCGAACTTTCTCCAGCTTTTGTATAAACTTCGTTGAGTAAATCCACAACTTCAACAGTTGCTTCCGCGCCGCCAAATCCTGTATCAAAGTTTAATCCTTTGAGGCGAATCAGCGTATGCAGCAACTCAATTTGTTCGTACAAATTCTCTGAGTTTTGCAGGCTGGTGAGCAATAATTGAGGATTAGTTTCGCACTCTAATTTAAATTCTTGGGTATGACCCAATGGCCAAGTTTTTTCGGGATTGTAACTCAGATAGGTGGGGGTTTCTACTGCACCTGTCACTGGAGATTCAGTGAATTCAAAATATTGCATGAAATCTATTCTCTCTGTGCCAGCAGTCAGCATTAACTGGTTAATATTTCCGAGTTTGACAGGCGTATTTCCTGAGTTTCCGTCGCGGAGTTGCTTCATCAATTCCAGCAGTGCTTCGCGGCCGGTTTCGAGCATCGCGTGAGTCAGCATCAGCGTTACCGTGGGTCGTCCCAACTGATACCAGTGGCGGTGAATGTGAGCTATTTCGCTTTGAATTTTAGATACTAGAAAATGGTAGTCTAGAGTTAGGTAAAATTCTTCTCTGTCCAAGAATGAGGGAAGAAATACGATCGCCTCTCCGCGAATTTTGAACACCCGGGAAGTCGTCAAACTCCGCAAACGGCGCACGGGGCGGCCTGTTAAGCCTAGTGAATCGTTGCGTCCAATCTCCGCGTAAATAGCGGATAATTCTTTGGCTTGGCGGACTTGAATTGGTTCTACCTGTTTTGGAGTTTGCGCTGCAATACCGTTGGTGGCTAATTCTGCTTGCAAATCTTTGTCTTCAGCTAACAGGGCAATTTGCACTAAAGGTTCTCTGTGCCTGCCCACTGACAGGTGTCTTCCCAAGGGGTCAATATCGCCAACTGCGATTAATCCTTCGTTGAGTAATTGACCGAGAAAATACAAACTTTGCGCCCAAACTAGGGGAACATTTTCATTGGGTAGGCGCTGCTGGCTGCGGGGATTTAATTTTTCTGCTTCTATATTTTGGGCGGGGATGTAGTACAATTCTGGTAGAAGTGGCACACCAGCGCGATCGACTGTTAGAGATTCCAAACGCTGCTGGTACTCTTCGACTTGGGCTTGATTTCCCTCAAATATGCCGTCCAAGAACAAATAAGTAAAAAATAGCGGCCACTCGCATTCTATATGCTCGAACTGCTTTAATTCTGTCGGTTCGTAATGCAGGCGATCGACATCTTCCAAAACTGTTTGGTGTCCGTCCCGCAGAAACCGCTTGCAGCCGTAATTGCCTTGCAATTTGTCGATTATTTTATTTCTAGTTCGTTCTACTAATTCTTTATCTTCCACAGCAAAAGCGGGAAAACTAATCGCGCTCAATAAAGCTGCATCTACTTCTTTTGAACTAGATTCGCGAGGCAAAAGCGATTCCAAAGTTACGCGGCTTCTGGCAATTTCATCGGGCAAAACGTGAATCACTGATGTTTGAGAACCGTTAACTCCGAACAAATCCAATCCATTTATTGCTTCCAGCGCTGCTTTTGCCATGCCAACCGAACTAGCATTTAATTCTGCATTGCCGCGATTAACTTTATTGCCTCTTTCCCAAATTCCGTAATCGGGAGTGCGGTAAGCTCTACCAATGTAGTAGACTAAATTTTGCACGAAATTGACTTCATCGATTGTAAAAATTATATGCAATCCCGAAGCCGTCATTTGAGCAAGAATCAACAAAAATATAGATGTAGCATCTAACTGTAAATGTCCCCATTGGTCATCGCCAACAACAATACTACCAGTTTGAGTATTGTATTTAGCGTGTAGGGCATCTAGCGGCAACTGAGTATTTTTAAAACGTTCGACTTTGTTCGATTGCTGCATCATCGCAAACAGCAAGCCGCGCATCAATTTGACTGTGCTGTGTTCGAGTTCAAAGGTTCTACCGCGATCGCCGTCAATTTTGCGGTAAGCTAAACCCAAACCCCAAACTGCGAGAATGCTGTACACGTTATCCCGCACCCAAGCATCGGTATAGTCGCCGTGAGCGTTAACGGCGGTACTCGCCGGAAGCAAGCCAGTAATTGGGTTCTGGCGCTTGAGGATGACGTTTTTGATTTGCTGGTAGTAATGATCTAACTTCGTTTGTCGCTCTTTTGTTGCGATCGCCATTTCGTTTTCCTTGGTTTTCCTGATGCGAGTTCAATTGCGGTGAATAGACTTTTAAATATATCAGAGATTCTATCACTGCTCCGATTCGGCCAACAACAAAACAAGGTGATTGTCATGTCCAGCCGCAACAACAACAATAATAACCGCGTTCCTTTTGTAAAAATTGTCTACTCTACAGTGAAGGTTAATGGTAAAATTGAACTCGTGCCGATGGAATGGTACGCTGACGGCTCTGTCAAGAAAATTGAACGTTAATGAGCGATCGCACTTGGCAGCCTAACTCTAATGGACTTGCGCGTCGCGTACAAAAAAACCGGTTTCTGGGCCACGGAATGATGACTTACCAAAATCTTTGTGGCACAAACCGGATTTTTTTCGTTCAAAAGTAGTCTAGCATCGATCGCCAAACTAAGCTAATTTAAATAACTAGGTGTGTAGAAATCTCACAGAAAGAAATATGGATCGATCGCGCCCGCAATTTTCAGTGCTGGGACTACCAGTTCACATATTAGACGATTACGCAGGTTGGCTGATAGAGCGCCTGCATCAAGGCTTAGGAAGTCACGTCGTGACACTAAATGCTGAAATGGCAATGCAAGCCGAGAAAAATCAGGCATTAGGCGATGTAATTCGCTCTGCAGAACTCGTGATTCCAGACGGTTCGGGAGTGGTGCTGTACTTGCGAATGCGCGGCAAACCGGCAAAGCGCTATCCGGGGATTGAACTAGCAGAATCGCTGCTGCAAGAAGCCGGAAAATTGCCCGATTCCGAACCGGTATTTTTCTTTGGAGGTGCGCCGGGAGTGACGGCGAAGGCGGCAGAAACTTGGCAGCAAAAAGTGAAAGGATTGTCGATTTCTGCTCAACACGGCTATCTTTCTGCTGATGAAGAAAAAGACTTCCGTGAAAACCTCAAAAAAATGCAGCCCAAACTGATTTTTGTGGGCTTGGGAGTGCCTCGCCAAGAGTTTTGGATTGCGGAAAACCGACACCTTTGTCCGCAGTCTATTTGGGTGGGAGTTGGCGGCAGTTTCGATATTTGGGCGGGAACCAAAGACCGCGCACCGGCTTGGTTTTGCGACAATCATTTAGAATGGTTGTACCGGCTTTATCAAGAACCTTGGCGCTGGCGTAGGATGTTGGCTTTGCCACAGTTTGCATTGAAGGCTTTGGGGGATTTGCGAGGGTGAAAGTTTAATTAATAGAGTAATATCGTTTCCGGTTGCATCGGAATGATGTTAACTGTCAACTGTTAACTATTAACTGTTAACTGTTAATAGTGAATTTACTATTCCGCTGAAGAGAGGATTTAATATAACCGCAGATTCAAGGCAGATTCAGCACGGCTCGACGCAAATATTTTATTGAACGATAAAATTGGTTCGTAGCGCGGAATTTACCGCACTACGAACCTTTTTGTTATGGTAATTTATCGGACACGATATGAGTCTGTCGATCGCAAAATGTGGGTTGGGGGGGGGCGGGTTTACGGGTTTTATGGCTGATATTATAGATTGTTGGTGAACCCGCCGCTACAATAATTGTGGTTAATTTATTGACTAGACGATGTAAGGAGAATCGATCGCCCTAGCGCGATTAATTGCTACCAACGTCTGGTAAATTAAAGCTGAAATCTCGGCGCGGGTAATGTCCCGCTGCGGCGAAAGCCGATCGCGCGCCGGATAGTTTACTACAATATTCAAAGCAGTTGCTGTGGCTGCGGCGCTTAAAGCAAAATTAGGAATTTGCGATCGATCGGTGTAAACTTTCAAAACATCGGGATTGCCGCCCTTAAGTTCCAAACCGTTAACCAAAGATACGATCGCCTCAGTCTTAGTTAAATTCTGATTCGGGCCAAACTTCAACCCCGGAAACCCAGACAAAAACCCCGCCCGATTCGCCCGTTCGATCGCACTTCTCGCCCAAAAACTAGCAGAAACATCAATAAAATTTGTCGCCAACCGCTTCGGAATCGGACTAAACGCACTCACCAAAAGCGCCGCATATTGAGCGCGATTTAAACAGTCATCAGGTTTAAAAGAACCGTCAGGAAAACCGCTAATTATATTCCCCGCAGCCAAAGCCTCAATAAAGTTCTCCGCCCAATGTCCAGAAATATCGCTAAACCTCGCACCGCCAATATTCGGATTGCCGCCGCCCTTTCTCACCGCAGCTTGCACCGCTTTTAAAGCATTCACTTTTCCGTAACCGAACCAATCGCTGCGGCGGCTATTAGGATCGTAATTTCCCATCCGATTTCCCAACTGCGGATCGGGCTGGGAATCGACAATTTTATCAGCAGTTTGTTCGAGAATTCCCCGCACTTCCCGCGCCGTCAAACGGGGGTTGGCCGAAAGCACTAAAGCTGCCACTCCAGCGACTACTGGAGTGGCGCTGGAAGTGCCGCCAAAGGTATTGGTGTAGTCCCCCGGATCGTAGCCGGCAACACCGACTCGATCGGCAGTAAACACCCCCAAACCGGGCAAATACTGCGTCACTTCCGGCGCAGTCGCAATAAATCCGGTTTCTGGCAGCCAAGTTCCCGGCGGCGCGTTGTTGCTGGGGGCGCACACCGAAATGCTGTTGCCCCAATTGCTGTAGGCTGCTTTTTTGTTGAGGGAAGTGGAAGCAGACACCGCAATCACATCGGGGTGCACGGCAAATCCTGCCAGCCAATTAGTTCGATCGCCCAAAATGTTATTCGGCCAGTCTTTCTCATCTACAGTACCGTTGACAGGGCGGTTGGCATTGCCCGCAGCGAACAGAATCACGCAGCCTCTACCGCCCCGCCCTTGGGTGGCGGCTTTGGTGATGACGGCACTCTGGCGCAGGGAAAGGGGATAGTAAACTGCCCCTGGGCCCCAACTGCAAGAGATGATCGCTGCGCCTTTTTCCACTGCCCAATTGAATATTTTTTCGATCGACTCGTCATCAAGAAAACCGCTAGTACGGATGGGCATCAGGGCGCATCCGGGGGCGACTCCGACAATGCCTTTGCCGTTTTCTTCTGCTGCGGCGACACCGGCGCAACTTGTGCCGTGGTTGTCCGATTCGGCAACGGGCATCGGGGAAGTGTCGCCGTCTTTGAAATCGATGGGTGAGACGATTTTGCCTTGGCCTTGAAAATCGGGATGTGTCAAGTCTACTGAATCATCGGCGATCGCAATTACGATCGATCGCGCGCCGCGAGTCATATCCCAAGCCGCTTCTGCATAAATTTGAGCGTCGCCGACAAGTTCGTTGCCGCCTCGGTTGTTGAGATACCACTGTTGGGGATAAAACGGATCGCGGGGTTTATAATGCTGCTGAGTTTCTACTAAAATATTGGGTTCAGCGATCAGAACTTCGGGATATCTTGTCAGGCGGTTGGCAATTTTGACCGGGTTTTCTGTTGCTTGTTTATTGACTTCACAGACAAAGGTGTTGGGAATTCCTGAGACTGGCCGGACTATTGTTAAATTTGCTGCACGGGCGATCGACTTTCGCGATAGTTCGTCTACTTGTTCGCCAAATTGAATAGTAATTTGGTCTGTCAAATAAAAGAATGTACTCGGATTGTTCGCCGGACAATAAACATGGCTGGCAAAAGCTACAGCATCGCTAGCGCGGGCTGCTTGCATTGCTGCATCTAGGTTTTCTGGCCCAACGATATACTCTTCGAGATTACTTTGCCCGATGCGGCGGTTAAGTTTTGCCCCAGTTGTGGCAACCCAATTGTTTGAGGCTGATGCTATCGATGATGGGCGGACTGTAAAGCGATTGGGAACTTTTGACAGCAGCAATTCATCGCCGCCCCGCTGCAAAATCACTGCCAGACTTTCTTCGGGAACTCCAATACCTTGATAGTTTTGGAGAGTGTCGGAGGTTGGTTTGCTTGGTTGTACCATCAGAAATGTTCCTGTTTAATTTTGATGCAGAATAACGGGTGTTTGAAACCGCCTAGTCTCTTCAACCTGCGGAGGCAGGTTTTGTCTTTGTAGAAGCGGTTTCAACCGCCGTCTTATCTCTTATCTCAAATAAACACGCTAGGATTAACATTAAAGAATTCTCCTAGCGCCTTAGCTTGCGCCTTGCTAATCGCCCGTTTTCCATTAACCACCTCAGAGACTACTCCTTTGGAACCAATCACACCCACTAAATCGGCTTGTTTGAGTTCGCGAATTTCGATGAAATGCAATAGAACATCCTGGGGAGTCACTTCTGGATTTGGGTAATATTTTGATTCGTATTCTTCGATCAACAGCCCCCAGAGACTCAGTAAAGTTTCTTCTTCTAGTGTTAATTCTTCCTTAGACATCAGAAAATCGACTTCTGCGAGGGCAATATCGTTATCTTCTTCGTTCAGGATTGGCTTAGGCTGAGATTTTGCCAAAAGTTGACCGTAAGCTGTTTTTTCAATTGTGATGCTCATTTCTCATTCCTTTGCTTGCTTACTTAGACAGGGTTCTCAAATAGGAGGTGGGTGTTTGTTTCTAGGCATCATGATTTTAACCTTTGAACTAAATGTTTTGAATTCATTGAATACATCAGGGACTCTCTAATGAGCCTCCGATATATAGTTAGTGGGAATTAACCTATTGTTTGTTTAAGTTCATCTTCATCATTCCACTGGATTTTGTTATATTCGGCATGGCTTAAAAATCTTTTAAAATATATAATTCTGGCTGTATAGTTGATTTTTACGATTAATCTATACTGATTGCCTTTAATATTAAATATGGTATATCCACAGACTCGATCGACCGATTTGGAATATGCCTGTCGAATCTCTTCTAGTGATTCCCAATCGTTATCTTTGATAGCTTTGCGCCAAAGTGCGATCGCAGCCTTGGCATCGTCGGGGTAGGGTTCGATCGCACTCTCAAGATTTTTCCGAGAAATTAGTCTCATTCGGGTACCGTTTTTACACGACATCTTCATGTTCTCACAACGAGAACCTACTGTCAAGTCTCTACTCTCATTTTTCCAAAAGAGCCTTTTGCCCGATCGAGCTCTTTGACATTTACACAAAATTGGTGTACACTTAGCCGGTTGCGATCGCCAATGGTACGATCGGCTCAAGCTAAATATCTTTTTAAAGTGCGCTGGGCGCAAAGTAATTTCATGGTATATTCTGGAACTGTTTGCTGGCTTCGCTTCACTGCCCGGATGACGATCGGGGCGATCGCACTTTTGACCCTGTTGCAACCGCTCCAAGCCCAAGCACAACAACCTTCTCGGCCAGATAACCAACAGCAAGTCGATCCCGCCGACGACCCCACAGACCCCAACAACCTCCGCCCTCTGACCCAAGACAGCAGCCTGCTGAGCGTTGCCGGAGGTCAGCGCTTGATGACAGAAGCCAGCGGTGCTATTTCCAGTCAAAATTATACTGTCGCCGCTCAAAAGCTCCAAGAATCCCGCCAAATTTTCAATCAACTATCCAACTTCTACCAACAACTCAGCAGCAGTTTTGCTGGAATTGATGTCCGCTTGGCCGACAGCAACCGCACCAAAGCTGTGGAAACAGCCCAAATGCGCGACGAAGCTACCTACCGGCTGGCTTTGGTACACCGGGCGCAAAACAAGCCGGAACTGGCTGTCCCCCTACTGATTCAGATTATTCGATCGCAGCAGCCAACTCGCGACTTGGGCAAAAAAGCTTACCAGCAGTTACTAGAATTGGGTTTTGTGGATGCGCCCTATCCGCGGCCTGCTGCAAATCAACCGCGATCGTCTAACAAATAGTTCCACTAAAATACTCAATACAGCCCTTTATCACAAATACCAATGGTTACACCGTCTCAAGTAGCAGAAATGATTAAGGCAGAATTGCCCGACGCTAAGATACAAGTTGACGATTTGACCGGCGGCGGCGACCACTACCAGGCGAGAGTAGTCTCTGCCGCCTTTGAAGGCAAAAGTCGAGTAAAGCAGCACCAACTGGTTTACGGCGCTCTCAAACAGGCAATGGCTAGTGAAGCTATCCACGCTTTGGCCTTGGAAACCTTAACTCCTGCAGAATGGGCAGCGAAAAGTCCAGTGGCTTAATTGTTGAGCTGCTCTCTGGAAATCACAAGTTTGCGCTTGTGTCAAGAGTTGCTAGAGAAACAATTGGAAACCAAAGAAACCAGTTTTGTTAACCGGAATCTATGGTTTTAACGAGAAATTTTCTCCAAAAACCAGGTTTCTGCGCCCTGAGAAACAACTGTCAACGTTTAAAAAAATTCAAACAATATTAGGAGCTACCATGACTACAGCACAGGAAAGAATTGACGGCTTGGTTAAGCAAAACAAAATCATGGTGTTTATGAAGGGCAATAAATTAATGCCCCAGTGCGGTTTTTCGAATACCGTGGTGCAAATTCTCAATACTTTGGGAGTGCCTTACGAAACTGTAGATGTGTTAGCAGACCAGGAAATTCGTCAAGGCGTTAAAGAGTATTCCAACTGGCCGACAATTCCCCAAGTTTATATCAACGGCGAGTTTCTTGGCGGCTCGGATATTATGATCGAGATGTATCAAAAGGGCGAATTGCAAGAAATTGTAGAAGTTGCTTTGGCTTCTTAAAATTAGACAAAACAAACATATCCCCGACTTATTAAATAAGTCGGGGATATAAGCTGTCACGCATTTAAATTGCCTATTCAGAGCGGGCGGGACACCCCACAAGACTTTGATTTTTTTTTTGACATTCAATTTAAATGCTGCAACGGCTTAACAGCGATCGGGTTTGACGTTGAACTAGGTTGATTTACCGCAGAAGCAAGTTCGGCAACGGATTCGTAAGGGCAGATGTAACGGATATAAGGGATGTAACGGAGATCGGCAAGAAGGAATAAGGAAGAAGGAAGAAATAACAAACAACCAATTCCCGATGCCCAATTCCCGATGCCCAATTCCCAAATAATCCAGGGTTTATCAAACCGAATTTACTATTTAATAGTAGTCTGCTTCAGTTTGTGTCTGTGTCTGTGGCATTTCAAAATTTGACGGATCGTGAATGTAACGCGCTGCTTCTTCCTCTAATCTGTGAATCAGATAGGGTTCCAGGCTGTTACAATGTCGCAGGGCTGCGAGGTAGCCATCTAAGTAAAGGCGCAACTCATCGAAACGATAACCTCTATTCCACATTTCGACGAGGGCGTCGGTGAGTTTTTGGTAGTGCCGGATTGTTTGGGTATCTTGTAGCATGGTGTGAGTTAGAAATCCTTTGTGGTGTATAATGACGGCGGGATTTAGGAATAGCCTCGATGGCTGGGCTTGTTGCTCAGAACAGAGACAATTGCTAAATAAAAGTTTTTACCCTGCTCAACAGGCTACCCTCCATAAAAAATTTCACTCGCTGCAATGCAGTGGCTGGACTTTTTTGCGCGCACCTAAATAATTCGCTGCGCGTTTAGTAGAGTCGGGATGTTGGTGAATTTGATGAGCGCACTGGGTGAGTGTTCCGGCTACCGAGCGAACGGTTGGAGGAATTTTAGTTTCTGTTGCGCGATTTGTCAACCTCCTAGCACTAGGGGCCCTGTCGCGGGGTTCGGTAAAAGCAGGTGGTTGGGGCATAGGGTCGATCGGCTGTAGGCTGTCTTATTTTTATTGTAAACTCACCGCCAGAATGATTTAACCTTTCTGCGGGCTGACGATCCCAACTTGACAAAATCTTTAAAATTCATACTATCGGTTTGTTCGCCTCTATAAATAGAGCTAAAGCTTGAGTAGCGATGGTTACAAAACCTTGACAAAAGCTCTGTTAACCTGGTAGCCATTAGTGATAAGGGAAGCTCGCCGCTGTGGGATCTGTAAGTATTTCGATTGTTGAAGGAAATCCGCACCTGCGATCGCTCTTGGGCTGGCATTTACAGCAAGTCGGTCACTGGGTGCACCAGTCGGCGGATATCAGTCACGCTAGGGAAATATTTTTCAGCCGTCAGCCAACCCTAGTCATTCTGGATGCCCAATTGCCCGATGGGGACGGTTTAGAATTTTGTCGCTGGCTGGGGAAGCAGCAGCAATCGCTGATTTTGATGCTGTCGGCGCGGAATACGGAAGCGGATATTGTCGAAGGTTTGAAGTCGGGGGCTGACGATTACCTGACTAAACCGTTTGGGATGCAAGAGTTTATGGCCAGGGTGGAGGCTCTGATGCGCCGCAACCGCACGATGATACCGCCGGCGATGCTGGAATGCGGGCTGCTAAAAATTGATTTGGTGCAGCGCCGAGTCAGATTGTACGAGGAAAACATCGAGCTGACTCCTCAAGAATTCAGCCTGCTGTACGTGCTGGCTCAAGCTGGCGGAGTGCCGCTGTCGCGATCGGATTTGCTGCGCCGGGCCTGGCCTGATGCTATTGACAACCCCCGGACGATCGACACCCACGTACTCTCTTTGCGTAAAAAAATCGAAATCGACCCGCGACAACCGAGCCTAATTCAAACTGTGCGGAATGTCGGCTACCGGCTAAACCTGGAGTTTTTGAATACAAATCAATCGCATTCACCAGAACCCGGAGCGATGATTTCTGAGACTATTGTCAGCCGATAAATCTGATTTTAGGTTAGGAATTGATGGGCGATCGCATCTGTTTTCGCCGCCATGATAAAATCATTGCGGTGCAATCCAGAAATCGCGTGAGTCCACCAAGTAACGGTAACTTTCCCCCACTCGGTTAACAGCGCCGGGTGATGTCCTTCAGTTTCTGCGGCTTCGGCGACGCTGTTTGTAAAGGCGATCGCACTTTTGAAATCCGGGAATTTGTAGGTGCGTTCTAACTGGGGAACGCCATTTTTTTCGATCAAATTCCAGTCGGGAATTTGAGGTTTTAGTTGGACAATTTCGTAAGCTGTGACGCGGGGAGAGTTTCGGCGGCAGGCGGCACAGCGTTCTTTTGCTAAAGGTTCCATAAATGGCTTGTTAGCGAGAAGATGCTAAAACATATTATAGACATTTTCTAATCTGAATGACTTAGAACAGGGCAACAGTCCGTTAAGAGTTACGTAGACATTGTGATGGAAATCGTTCATAAAACAGATGAGCAATCCTTGTAGCTGAACTTTTCGTCTATCATTCCACCGCACAAGCTCAGTATTTGCGGTTGTCCTATATGGATGCTTGTCAATAGATTCTAGTACACTTTGCCCAGGATCGATCGGTGCTTCGCTTTTACGCGCACTAAGGTTTTTTGAATTTCTCCGGTTCGCTTGGCAAGTTCGTTTACTTTGTGGTTGCGGAGGACAAAGTTTTTGGCCTAAATGTGTTGAGTTGAACTATTTGTTAGCAGAAGCATTCCCAGTTTTAAAGTTTCTAGTCGCAGCAAGTAGCTGGATGGAACGAAACCAGCAAAGGAGGCAGAGGCGATCGCTGGAATGACCAGAAATGATAAGATTTTTTTCACTTGAGGTACTCAAATGCGATTTTGAGGATAGACTTTACTACAGCGATACTTTTTTGTCAAGTGAATAAGACTTACCCACAGGTGGCCACACTGGTTAAATTATGAAAAATCCTCAAAGTTTAGAAGATTTACAAGATGTTATAGAATCTCAAAATTTGGCGTTTCTGTTGGGCAATTACAGGAAAGCATATTTCTTAATCAAGTATAGTTTGAATGACTATCTCAAAAGATGGGGATACTGGACTTTACTCCAAGAGTTGTACGAAAAAATATTACCTCATGTTGACGATCGCGAACGTTCCTATTGTTTGAGAACTATAGGTGCAATTCACCGGAATTTCGGGAATTGGGATTTAGCAGAAAAATATTTTCAAGATGCGTTATCAATTGCACAAAAAAAAGATAATAAGAGCGACATGGCTACTTCATTAGGGATGTTGGGAGGTATCGAGCGATGTCGCGGCAATTGGGATGAAGCTGAGAAACTCTACCGACAATCTTTGGCATTGAGAACAGAATTGGGCGATCGCTCAGGCATGACATATTCTTGGGGAGCGTTGGGGGATATCGAGCGATGTCACGGCAAGTGGGATGAAGCAGAGAGACTCTATCGACAATGTTTGGAAATGATGACAGAATTGGGCGATCGATCGGGCATGGCATTTTCTTGGGCATCGTTGGGAAGTATCGAGCGAAGTCGTGGCAAATGGGATGAAGCTGAGAAACTCTATCGGCAATCTTTGGCATTGAGAACAGAATTGGGCGATCGCTCGGGCATGGCATCTTCTTGGGCATCGTTAGGATATATAGAAAAATGTCGCGACAAATGGGATGAAGCAGAGAAACTCTATCGGCAATCTTTAGCATTGAGAACAGAATTGGGCGATCGCTCGGGCATGGCATCTTCTTGGGGAAATTTGGGAGATATCGAGAAAAAGCGGGGCAATTGGGATGAAGCTGAGAAATTTTTTCGGCAATGTTTGGAAATGACGACAGAATTGGGCGAGCGCGAAGGGATAGCAAAGTCGATCGCTTGTCTCGGAGACAATGAGCTCGGTAGAGGCAATCTAGATACAGCAGAACAACTGTTAACAGAAGCTTTAGGAAAAATGCAAAAACTGGAGATGACTTGGCATATTGCCGAAGTTAACTACGATTTAGCACGACTTGAGCGAAAGCGCGGCAACACAGAAGTTGCTCAACAACATTACGATACAGCACATCAAATTTTTCAAGAATTGGGAGCCGCCAAGGATTTGGAGAAAATCGATCGAGAATGCCACAGCACCGATTAGAACAGGGATATGGGATTGAAGGAGGCGATCTTTGTTAACAACAAACACGTCAAACATTCAGTCCGGCAGGGGTTGAAACCCCTGCCGGACTTCGGGATAATGAAACAGGCCTGGGGGGTTAGGCGGCATCTGGGGCTTAGGCAATATCAACCGATCGCCTTTTTAATCAAATCCAACTTACCCTTATAGGGAGCATACCGCCATTTCAAATCCAGCCAAAAAGACTTTTGCAGCACGCTTTTGTAATGCGAAAAAGTATCAAAACTTGCTTTCCCGTGATAACTTCCAATTCCACTGTCGCCAACTCCTCCAAAAGGCAATGTTGTCACTCCCACTTGCATTACCGTGTCGTTAATACAAAGTCCACCTGATGAAGTTTCGCGCAAAACTCGCTGTTGTTTCTCTTTATCCTTCGAGAACAAATACAAAGCTAACGGTTTGGGGCGGGCGTTGATTTGGGCGATCGCCTCCCCGAAATCATCATACTCCAAAACTGGCAAAATCGGCCCAAAAATCTCATCTTGCATCACCGGCGAATCCCAAGAAACCTTGTCAATTACCGTAGGCGAAATATATCTATCTTCGGCGTTACTTTGGCCGCCCGCGACAATTTCCCCATCTTTGATAAACTCTACCAAACGTTTTAAATGATGCTGATTGATAATTCGCGAATAGTCCGGGCTTTGCTGAGGATCTTCGCCGTAAAATTCGTGAAGTGCTGTTTTAATTGCTGACATCAAATCCGGTTTTATTTTTTTGTCAACTAACAGATAATCTGGAGCGATACAAGTTTGACCGGCATTGATAAATTTGCCCCAAGCAATGCGTTTTGCGGTGTATTCAATCTGAATATCTGAGTCTACAATGCAAGGACTTTTGCCACCCAATTCTAATGTTACAGGTGTGAGGTGTTTGGCGGCAGCTTCCATAACTATTTTACCGATTTTTGTGCCTCCGGTAAAGAAGATGTGGTCGAATTTTTCGGCTAATAATTGTTTGCTGATTTCTACGCCTCCTTCGACGGCTGCTACGTAGGCGGGATCGAAGGTTTTTGAAATCATATCCGCGACAACTTCGGAGGTGTGCGAGGCGATTTCTGAAGGTTTGAGGATGGCGCAGTTGCCGGCGGCGATCGCCCCGACCAAAGGTGATATCATGAGCTGAAATGGGTAATTCCAAGGCCCGACGATCAAAACTACGCCCAAAGGTTCAGGGTAAATGCGGGCTGATGCGGGGAATTGGTCGATCGAAGTTGGCACTTTTTTCGGTTTTACCCAAGATTTCAGGTTTTTGATGGCATAATTAACTTCGGCAATGGATGCGATTTCAAAATAAGCCTCAAACTCCGGTCGATTCAAGTCTGCCTTGACAGCAGCGACTATTCGTGATTGATTAAGTTCGATCGCACTTTTGAGATGTTTGAGTTGTTCAATCCGAAAATCCACATCTTTAGTTTTTCCAGTCGCAAAAAATTGTCGCTGCTGGCGGATAATATCGCTGACACTCAATAGCATATTTTCTCCTGTATCTATATATATAAATGTTACAATAAAAAAATGAAAATATCAAAAAGCCATTTTTTATCTTCCTGTTTATCATTACTTTGCTTGTTTGCAGTCACAAGCTGCAATTCTAGTTCTCAAAAACAAATTGTTATTTGTTCCAAAGACTTTACAGAACAAGTCATCCTAGCAGAAATTTTAGCTATTCACATGGAAACCAAAACAGATATCAAAGTAGAACGCAAACTCAACCTCGGAGGCTCGCTTTGCCATCAATCCCTAGCAACGGGTAAAATTGACTTGTACGTCGAATATACTGGTACGGGTTTTACCAACATTCTCAAACAAAAGCCAATTTCTGACTCCCAAAAAGTCCTCGATTACCTCAAACAAGAATATCCCAAACAGTTTCAAGCAGAATTGACTGAACCCCTGGGATTTAATAACAGTTTTGCGATTATTATGCGGGGAGACGATGCCAAAAAACTCAACTTGCAAACTCTCTCGCAACTAGGAAAAGCTGCACCAAAATTGCGCGCGGGTTTCGGCCCGGAATTCAAAGAGAGAGAAGATGGATTTCCCGGATTAGCTAAAACTTACGGGATTAAATTTGCCGAAGAACCGAAGGAGTTGCTGTTAGGATTGCTTTATCAAGCGCTGCAACAAAAAGAAGTAGATGTGATTGCCGGTAATACGACGGATGGTTTGATTCAAAGTTTGGGTTTAGTAGTCCTGAAAGATGACAAAAACTATTTTCCGCCCTACGAAGCTGTTCCGATTGTGCGATCGCAAATTTTGGAAAAATACCCAGAATTGCGTCCAGTGCTAGCAGAGTTGGGCGGCAAAATCTCGGAGGAAGATATGCGGAAACTCAACTATCAAGTTGATGGAAAACAGGAGGATGCCGCCCAAGTGGCGCGGCAGTTTTTGCAGCAAAAGTTGGGCGACTCAAAGCCTGCGACTCCCGCGAAATAAAGGGTTTCATTCTTCTGTCTGTTTGCTGGAGAGTATTGTGATTAGGTATACTATGAGTTAGACTCATATAAATAAATGAAGGTATAAAGCTATGACAACTGTCAAAACTGCTATCTCATTGCCAGCATCTCTATTTGAACAAGCCGAAACATTAGCTGGCGAAATGCAAATTTCGCAGAGTTTTTTGATCGAAATAGCGCTTGAAGAATTTATCCGCCGCCGCGAAAATCAACAACTGTTAGAAAAAATTAATGCTGCTTGCGAAGCGCCTCTTTCTGAAGAAGAACAAGTTTTGCTTCGCAAGATGAGTCGATCTCATCGCAGGCTGGTGGAAGGGGAATGGTAATAAATCAAGGTGATATTTTTTGGATTGAACTTGATGAGCCTTCAGGTTCAGAACCCGGTTATGTCCATCCCCATGTAATCATTCAAAACAATTTATTCAATCGTTCCCGCATTAATACAGTTGTTGTTTGTGTGCTTACTTCAAATCTCAGACGGGCGAATTCACCAGGAAATGTCCTGTTAGAAGCAGGAGAAGCTGATTTACCAGAACAGAGTGTTGTTAACGTCTCGCAGATTTTGACTATCAGTAAATCTCAGTTAGGTGAGAAAATTGGCACACTCTCTACCGAGCGAATTCGTCAAATTATTGATGGAATTAGACTGGTATTGGAACCTCATGAACCTGAGTAACACTTTTCTTAGCCTTTGAAAATTCATGGGGTTCAACCTCTCCTCAGCTAGCGATCGGGTGCGAATAGCGCACCCTACAATACAGTTAGACTCTCCTCTTAAGTCCCTTCACTCAGCCGCCGCAAATTCAAAATATCGCTCATTTTTTTAATTTGCATACAAGTCCGCTCGAACTGTTCTTTATCCTGGATGTCCATGCACAAGTCAATTAATGCGGGGAATCCGGGATAGGTTTTGACTTGGGCGCTGCGGACGTTGACTTTGTTGTCTTTTAAATGCGATAAAACATCGTTGAGAACTCCGACTCGATCTAGGGCTTCAACTTGAATATTTACCGGATAAGTATTGGGGCGAGATTCGTTGCGGTTGCTGGAATTCCAACTCACGGGAACTAATTTATCTCCCGGTACGTTTTCAACATTGGAACAACCTTGGCGGTGAATGGAAATGCCGCGAGTGCGAGTCACTACTCCAATAATTGATTCGCCGGGAATGGGACAGCAACAGCCTGCTATATGGTAGAGCAATCCTTCTACACCTGCGATCGGCGATTTGCTCGGAGATGAACTCGGTACGGGTTTCGGTGCCGTCGATGCAGGTATTAGCAGGGGGATTTCCTGGGTTCCTCCGGGAGCAGATTCTATTTTTTGCTGCACTTTGACTAAATCTCGCAGGCGATTTACTACGAGGTTTAGGGTGACTTCGCCGTAGCCCAAACCGGCGATTAAGTCTTCGACGCTGTGGTAGTTGCAGCGCTGAGCTACTGATTGCATTGGTTCGGATTTCAGCAAGGATTCTAAGCCGTTTTTGCCTAATTCTTTTTCTAGCAATTCCCGCCCGCGAGCGAGGTTTTCATCTCGGTGCGATCGCTTCAACCACTGGCGAATGCGGTTTTTTGCTCCGTTTGTCTTGACAAAATTCAGCCAGTCGGAGCTGGGATGGCCGTTTTTTTGGTTCAAGATTTCTACAATATCGCCGTTCTTTAAAACCTTGTCTAGTGTCACCATCCGCCCGTTGACTCTCGCGCCGGTGCAGCGATTGCCAATTTCTGTGTGAATGCGGTAAGCAAAATCTACGGGTGTTGAGCCGGTGTTGAGTGAAATCACGTCTCCGTTGGGAGTAAAAACGTAGATATCTTCGTCGAATAAGTTGTCTTTAATACTTTGTAAATATTCGCGATCGTCTTTGAGGTCGCTTTGCCATTCTAGGAGTTGTCGCAGCCAAGTAAATTTTTCGTCGTCGCCGGTGACTGCGGTGCTAGAACCGCCGGTTTCTTTGTATTTCCAGTGGGCGGCGATCCCGTATTCTGCAATGTGGTGCATTGCTACTGTGCGAATTTGTACTTCGATGGGGCGGCCGCTGGTGCCGATGACTCCGGTGTGCAAGGATTGATAGCGGTTGGCTTTTGGTAAACCGATATAATCTTTAAATCGACCGGGGATCGGGCGGAATGAATCGTGGACGATCGCCAATGCGCGATAACAGTCATCGTTGCTTTCTACTATGATTCGCACCGCAGCAATATCGTACACTTGCTTAAACCCTTTTTGGCGGCGCTGCATCTTCCCGTAAATCCCGTACAAATGTTTGGGACGGCCGCTAACTTCATAGCATTTAATGCCTAAATTGTCAAGCCTTTCACGCAAACTATCTGTCACTTCTGCGAGTTGAGTTTCTCGATCGCCCCGCTTCTCGGCCACCAATTCCTGAATTTCGCGATAAGCATCCGGTTCCAGGTATTTAAACGCTAAATCTTCCAATTCCCACTTAAAGCGCCCGATACCCAAACGGTTCGCCAGGGGAGCAAAAATATCTCGGGTTTCTAGGGCAATACTGCGCTGCTTTTCTTCGGACAAATGCTCCAAAGTCCTCATGTTGTGCAGTCTGTCTGCTAGTTTGACGACAATCACGCGAATATCTTTAGCCATTGCTAGAAACATTCGGCGGAAATTTTCAGCAAGGCGCTCTGTTTTGCTGGAAAAATTAAATTTAGAAAGTTTGGTGACACCTTCGACTAATTGTCGCACTTCTGCGCCGAACCGCTGTTCTATTTCTTCGAGAGTAATATCTGTATCTTCAACAATATCGTGGAGAAAACCGGCGGCAATCATGACGTTGTTGCCGCCCATATATCGGAGTATCCCAGCTACAGCTACGGGATGGCAAATGTAAGGTTCTCCCGATTTGCGGTATTGTCCTTCGTGCAAGTCGCGGGCAAATTCAAAGGCCCGACAAATTAAACTGTTGTCAGTCGAGCAATTGGCGTTAGGGGCCGCATCAGTCTGCGATTGACCATTCAGGCATTCTTGCAGCCAATCGGGAACGACGGCAGGATCGATCGAAGGAGAGGCAGTGAGAGTGTTTGCGTTCATCGGGTACACCTTTAAAAATTAGAAATACAAATGGTTAAAAGTCAGCGTTCGGTTGAATTTCCGAAATTATGTGTGTAGCAATACTAAACTAATTGAATGCCACAATTGGCAATTCTCAAAAATCATCGATTTTTGTCTTAACTATATCGATTTAATTTTGAGTTTCCCCCCCCCCTCGCAGGTAGGAAAATATATTGACTCCACTGTCGCGGATGCGATCGGTCGATCGGGTAAAATAAGAATATTTTGGCGGCAGCAGTTGAGGTCAGTCGATTGGGGCATTCAAGATTTGAGATTTGAGATTGACTTTACAGATGCAATCTGGGATCTCGAACAAAAGTCTACAATTTGAGGATTGACCATGACGCGGGAGTCGGGGGCGCAGTACCTGTTGTTGGAGGTAGCGGGCGATCGGCATTCACAGGCAACGCTAAACTAAAAGCACGAGCTAGACCGATCGAGTCACGCTGGCAGCGTGATGAAATTTTCTCAACAAACAGGGAATTGCTGCAAAAATGCACGGCTTCCCTTAATATGAGCAAAGCTTAAGCAACAATCTACTTTGATTATAAAGAAAAATTTGTTTACAAAATCATGATATTGTCCGAAGACCGCCGCCAGTGCTACCAAGAATTACAGCAAGCACTCGAACAGCTACAAAGAACTGCTGCACAGGAAAATCTCGATCGGGCTGCGCTGGCTGCAGAATACACAAAAGTGCAACAATTTTTCGGAAACCAGATTATGAAAGCTAACAGCAGTGAGTTATACGCCTCAGAAACGCCTCCAGAGCAGTCCTATTTGACGGAAATTCACAAGCAACTGCGGTTATTGAGGACAGATGTCACGTTTTTGCAGGCTGCGAAGCAGCCAGCGACAGCACAGGCGAGGCAAACTGCGGCTGCTGAGCGACTAAACACGCTAATTGGCTACTGCGGCGCGCTGCTGCAAAAAAATTCTGGTTCTGAGCGGGCCCGCCCGGATGCAGAATTAATAACTGAATAAACAGGGAATTGAGAAGGCAAGGAGAAATCAAGTGGTGGAATGTCCAAAATGTAAACATCCCAACTTAGAAGGCGGCACCCTAGCCGGCCGAATGTCGGTGCAGTGGTGTCCCAACTGTTACGGTATCTGGATTCCAGGCAGAGAATACGAAGCTTGGCAGAAAGAGCAGAGCCAGTGGTACAACAAATCCCAGAAGCCAGAGGCGACAGGCACTCTCGGCATAGAATTCACGCCGTCTCCCTACGACAGCAAAGCAGCCCTGTGTCCCGAAGACGGTCATTATTTGTCGCGGGCAAAAGTTCCCTTCAGCAGAGTGCCCTTTTACATAGAGCGCTGTATGCTGTGCGGGGGAATTTGGTGCGATAACGGCGAGTGGGATATTCTCGAAAGTCTGGGATTCCACACCGAGATTGACAAGATGTTTTCTCCCAATTGGCAAGCCAAGGCCCGCGTCCAAGAACTCGCATCTCGGGAACGTCAAGTGCTCACAGATAAGCTAGGCCCGGATATTGCCGGATATGTGTTGGAACTGGCGGAAGTTTTAGCAGACCATCCGCACGTTGATTGTGCGGCTACTTATATACTGCGGAGAGCTGAGTTGAAGCGAAGGGAAATTTAGTCTGTTGACTGTTGGCAGTTGGCAGTTGGCAGTTGGCAGTTGGCAGTTGGCAGTTGGCAGTTGGCAGTTGGCAGTTGGCAGTTGGCATTAGTCATTAGTTATTAGTCATTAGTTGTTAGTTATTAGATACTGACTAATGGCTAACAACTAACTAGCTACTGACTGCTGATAAATAATAACTAATATCATGTTTGCTCAATTATCATTAAAAAATGTTTGTAGTAAGTATAGATTTCTCCCGTCACCCCGACAGATGATTCTGTGTTTTTACTACAAAGGATTAACGATTAAAAATCATATGACTGGACATGATATACCCAGTAACAAACAGCTAATAACAACGGTCAACAACTAATAACAATAGCCAACAACCAACAACCAATAACCAGTAACTAACACCTAATAACGAATAACCAATAACAATAGCCAACAACCAACAACCAATAACCAGTAACTAACACCTAATAACGAATAACCAATAACAATAACTAATAACTAATAACTAAGGACTAATGACTAATGACTAATGACTATTCTTTGTTTTCCATTGAAAATCTGCGAGTAGCTTATCCTCAGCGGCGGGGCCAATCCGGTTGGGCGGTTGACGGCGTTTCTCTGAGGCTGGAAGCAGGGGAAAAACTGGGATTGGTTGGGGAGTCTGGGTGCGGTAAGTCAACTTTGGGAAGGGCGGCGATGCGGTTGCTACCGGATTCGACGCAGATTGAGGGGCGGGTTGATTTTGCTGGAGAGTCGGTGTTTGAGATGGATGCTTCGCGACTGAGACGGTTTCGGGGCGAAGCTGTGGCGTTGATTTTTCAAGATCCGATGACTCGTCTCGATCCTTTGATGACTGTCGGGGAACACTGTATCGAGACTTTGCAGGCTCACAGACCGAATTTGAATCGCAAGCAGGCTAAGCAACGGGCGATCAAGATTTTGGAAGCTGTGAAAATTCCCGCCTCTCGCTGGTCGCAATTTCCCCACGAATTTAGTGGCGGAATGCGGCAAAGAGTAGCGATTGCTTTGGCTCTTTTGCTCGATCCGAAGTTAATTGTGGCGGACGAACCGACTACAAGTTTGGATGTAACTGTCGCCGCTCAGATTATGCAGGAATTAACCAGACTTTGCGCGGAACGGGGAACGGCTATTTTGTTGATTTCTCACGATTTGGCGATGGTGGCTGAGTATTGCGATCGCATTGCGGTGATGTACGGCGGCAAAGTGGTGGAAACTGGGTCGGTGCTGGATGTTTTTGAACGCCCGCAACATGAATATACTCGATCGCTCCTGAAAGCAGCTTTGCACATTCAGAAGGAAGAAGGAAGAGGGGAGAAGGAAGAAGGAAGAGGGGAGAAGGAAAATTATCGCCTTAAGTCCGAGTCAAATTTACCTCTTTTGACTGTTACAAATTTGCAGCAACATTACAGTTTAGAAAGCAATTTATTAGAGCAGTTATTTTCTCGGAAACAGCAGGTAATTAAAGCCGTAGATGGCGTTAGTTTAGAGCTAGAACGGGGAGAAATCTTGGGGCTGGTAGGGGAGTCAGGCTGCGGCAAAAGTACGTTGTCGCGCACGATTTTGCGCTTGATTCCTCCGACTGGTGGCAAGGTTGAATTTCAAGGAATAGATATCACTGCTCTGAGTAACGATGCTGTCAGGAAGCACCGCCGCCAAATGCAAATGATATTTCAAGACCCCCACGCTTGTTTGAATCCGATGATGACTGTCGGGCAAAGTATTGCTGACCCTTTGTTGATTCACAAATTAGCTAATGCCCAAGAAGCTAAAAAACAAGTAATGCAAATGTTAGAACGGGTGGGTTTGACTCCAGGGGAGGATTTCTTTCGCCGCTATCCGGGGGAACTCTCAGGCGGACAACAGCAGCGGGTTTCGATCGCCCGCGCTTTGATTACTCGGCCGCAACTGATTATTTGCGACGAACCAGTGAGTATGCTGGATGCTAGCGTGCAGACTCAAGTATTAGAGCTGATGTTGGAGTTGAAACAGGAATTTAATTTGACTTATCTGTTTATTACCCATGATTTGTGGGTGGCGAGATTTTTTTGCGATCGCATTGCGGTAATGAATGCCGGAAAAATTGTGGAAATCGGCAAGACTAGGGAGATTTTTACTAATCCGCAGCACCCTTATACTCAGCAGTTATTGCAAGCAGCTCCTTTATTGGCTCGGACTCAATAAACCAATCTAAAATTGGGGAAATTTGATATCAGCCACCAGCTTCTAGATGGATTTCGGAAATTTCTGATTAAATTGGTTAAAGTGAATCCCCAGAGATAATTGCTATGCTGGTATTCAAGAGGGAAGTTGGCTGAGCGGTTAGGCAGCAAATTCATGATTTGCTTTAGGCAGGTTCGTTTCCTGCACTTCCCATTTCACTGACGGTCAAGTCAAGTGTGTGCCCGCGCCCTAAAGCGGGCCAAATTTTAGATACAATGTAAATGGCTGGCAGTAAGCTTGCGCTGTAAAAGTCTTGCGGGATACCAGCCTCCCAGCGCCCCTTATTAGGGATTGAAAAAAGGGCAGTCTTACACGCTGGGCAATTACCTAAAACCCTATCAGGGATTAACAACGCTAGATGTAGTGTTCGTGCAGCTTCATGACAGCACTACATATAGCGTTTGAGCTTTAATACTTCACCGTCAGCGGCAAAGACTTAATGCCGAGATTTGCGATCGAAGCAAGCCGATCGCACAACCGCCGCCACCCAAACTGCTGAACTACTCCGATGCAGCCAGCCGTACCGGGCACATTGGCATCAAAATGCAGCCCTAACTCGGCGCGCATACCGTGAATTGAAATCACAGGATCGGGCGTGATGTGAAAAAACAGGCCCTCAACTCCTCGCGTGTCTAGCCAGTAACCCTCAGTTGGTATTTCGTACTCGCCGGCAGGAATTGGGCCCTTCCCGCGTACCCACTCATCACCAGGGCGCTGATAATCGGCACAGCCGGAAGTTGCAAGATAGTCGATCGCTTGTCCGTCAGGATAAACAAGTTGCAAATTTCCATGAATTAGCTCTGGCGATTGAGCCAATGGCATTGTAAAAATTAAATGATGATTATTCATTCTAATCGCTCTGTTAACTGGTCAATTAGTAACTGCATTTCTGCAAGTGTTTTTCTGCCTGATACCAAATCACGCAAATTAGCAACCGACATTCCTTGTATATACCCGTACTCTTTGCACAAGTCTTGATAACATTTTAATAATTGCCGTCGGCTAACTGCCTTGTTGCTTAGCAATTGGTTAGCTTCGTGTATAGTCATCTGGCGACAATAATTTTTTTGGTGGTGGAACCAACAAACCAATCAAAGTGGGAACAATTGGCGCAAGTATAGGCGCTAAAACAGTTGGGTCTTTATCTTGAATAGCTAAAACTATTGCTGCTGCACTAAGCATTATTATTGAGACATTTAAAGACGCAACAGTAAAGCGATAAGCGTATTTGTCCACTTAAAACCCCGTATTTTCGTTGTCATATTCCCTTAACAAATCGTCTTGGATTTCGTGAATTCCTCCGCGCACATGATATGCGTGATGGATTTTAAGATAGTTTTGAACATCGCGAACCTCAGCTCTTTGGCTTATGTACAAGCTGCGAAGTACAGTAAGCTTGCGTTGAATATTCGCCAAAAGCGTCAAAACTCCCCTAGTTACGTTCCAAAGGACAATAAGACTAATTAACGAGGTTAAAAATGTCCCAACTAACGAAACAATATCGGTAAGGCTTTTCATTGTGATAAATTTAGTTTGTCTTTACCAATAAAACTATGGAACCTCAATTTGAACCCTTGGACAGCGAAAATCACGTGTTTTGCGTGTTAGACCCACAAGCAACTCTTCGTGTTCGCAGTGATAAAACTTATACGATCCATGACTTTCTAGAAACTATTGCAAGCTTTTTAGAAAGCAACGTGTTTGGATCGGGTTTCGATTTTTGGACGAAAACGGGCGTGCGGTGCAGTTTTCTCAAGGTTGGGTCAAACGGCTGGGTTACAGGTAAAGTTCGGGTTAAAATCCTTTTAGAGTTTGCTCCAGATGAACCTAGTGATAACGCATCTTAATTTACTTCGATTTTTAATGCGTATGACGGCTCGCTAATAATTGACCTACGAAAAGGATAATACCTTTTAACCTGGATTTTGTAAGTCGCAAGCCCCGATTCAACATAATCGGCAAGAGCCGGCAAGTTTAACAAAATTCGATTCGGGGAAGGGTAGACAATGCTTGCTTTTTCCTCAATTGGTAGCTCGCCATCTATTTGCCACAATCTGCGAATTAGCAAGCGAGATTTTATTGACGAAATCAACCCCGTCGTAATATAAGTCAAGCGAATTAAATTTTGATTGGCAGCGCTTAGATTTGTTAGCTGCCAATCGTTTTCTTGCGGGTTTACAATACCTAAATCGAGCCAAGCCATACATCAGAAATATCCCAAGGGATAATTGCGTCTTCTCCTTCCTCTTCTGGTTCGTTGTTTGCGTAAGCATCGACAAATTCAACTTGTTCGTCTATCTCTCCGCCTAGCAAGAATTCTTGAAGCCTGTTGCCGTTTACAATTTTCGGCAAATGGTTGGGATTCCCCTGGATTACGTGCATTACTTCGCAGGTTTTACTTGCTATTTCTTGATAAAAAAATGGCAAGTTTGCAAGCGTTTCGCCAAACTCATAGTGATGAGGCAAAAGCAGCATTAATTAACCTCCGTATTTAAGCGCTTGACCGATACCCGTCCAGCCGTCGGGTAAGGTTGCGCTATCGCCGATAAAAGTCTCAACGCGAAATGTGTTGTCAGTAGTTGACAAAACATGGAAAGCACGTCCTGGGCGCGGCAGATTGGCGTTAACTACCAAGTTGCGAAATTCTAGATCGGTATTAGGAATGCTGATTCCTAATGCCGTTGCTTGAGCGGATGAAATCTTATTAAATTGCTGAGCGGGCATCCGCCACGCCCAATTGAGTCCCGATGTTGTCACCGCTACTAATATGCTGCCTTTCGCAGCGTCTCCCCCTGCAATTGGAGTTCCAAAAGAAGTAGATTTTTGTGCAACTTTGCCCTGAAAAACAGCGCGTCTTACCATTTGCCACTTCCTAGAAGCAATAGCAGTCGCAATGTTGGCGGTACTGGCTAACGAGGTAATGCCTTCTTTTCTCTTTTTTAGCCGCGCCGGTCTGGGTCTGCCACTTTTGCCAATCCCTACAAATACAGGTGCAGCAGGACCTCCACCAAGTAGTGTTGCTGCGTCAATTTGTCCAAGTTCAGTAACTTCACTCGCATCAACATTCGTTTTAAAAACGTAAAAAGCTGTAGACCCGCCGAGAGGAATTGACACGGCGCGTAAATTGCGCTCGCCGTAAATTTTTGTAATAGCCATGTTTGGTTTTTTTTGAGTGATTTTTGTTAGCCTGGAATTATTCTTTTATCTACCCAATGAGTTGGGTAGTTGCGATTAACCAATTACTGGATAAACTTCGGTAATTGCGCTTTCTTGGTAACTTGTTAGCGTGTAAGTTTTAGGGCGAACTACCGCCGTAGTTGTGGTTTGTCCGGGCGGCCAAAAAATAGTTTGCTCGTTGCCAAGACCTGCTGCCAAAGAAAGTACGTCTGTGCCAGCGGGGGCGGTTGCGTTGAATTCGGCTTGGCTTTTATTGAAGGCTTCCAATAAGTCAACAATCACTTTGATAGCTTGGGCAGTCCCCGGGTAAACCGCTGGATCGAGAGTGACACCGGCGGGCAGGTTGGGAGTAAGCGCGGTAACGGTAATTGACATAAAATCTTATGTTGGTGCTGTGTGCTGTGTTTTCACTTTAATAGTCTCAACATTGAGGTGTCAATGGCTGTATCGCTGGTTCTGTATAGGTTTGGAGTTAGCAGGTGTTGCGCTCAACCCTAGGGTTGATCCGTACTACTCTCGATCAAATTGACATATTGTAAATTTTTGTAACATGAACTTAATCCTTTATCAAAAACTTGGCACTGACAGCAAAAAAGCTCTGGCGCGCAAAAATAGCCAGTGGGGAAAACCTTACAAGTACAGGCCTCGCGGCAGCTTGCTTGCGAGACTAGCGCGCGAAACCGGCATGACGATGAGCGAGGTGAAATCGCAGCTCGAAAAAGAGCGCGAGTTTTTACTAACCCAAAACTCCTTACCCTAGGACTGGCAGATTCGCAGGTTCATTGTCTGACCACAAGTCAAATTCAATGCGCTGCTCAGTCCACAAGCGGCCGTTTAAATCTTCGCGCCCGTCCAAGTCGGGAGATCGCTTTTTCCACACAAGCACAGCTTTTGCTGGGTAAACCAAATACGGCAGTTCTCGCCGCCGCGTCGTTGGATCTACATAGCCAGAATCCCGGACACCGTTGGGCAAAATTTCGGCTGTAGAGAGTTTCAGTAATTCCTTGATTTTTTGCAGCCCCTCATTTTCGGTGCTGGCATAAACCTGCATTTGATGCCCGTTGTCGAGTTGAGCATTTACCAGCCGCTGCCCGCTGGTGTACTGTTTAGCGGCTAGTTTCACTTCCTCCCAACTGAGTCCCCGCTTCACGTCAAATACGGTAATTTGTCGGCGGCGTGCCCTTTTGCCGCTTGGCATTACCCACGGCGGCGCTGTCTTTTCCTTAAATTCAATCATTAGTCGCCGCTCTTGAGTCCCCGGTCTGATAGTCTCGTCAACCGGAGTTCCATTAATAAGTACCCCTACATCTCGATTGCCAAGCATTTGATGAGTTGCGAGCACGTTAACGATTGTTGGACGCAGCACGGCTTCCGGACCGCTCAAAATAATGCGCTCGTCCGGCGCGCTGCGATCGGGAACAATCTCCACAGTGCGATCGCTCCCTAGCACGGAATTTCTCTGCATAGCCTGCTGAGCTAACCATGCGTCAATGCCGCCAGCTACGGCAAACCCGGCCTCAATACAGGCTTCCGTGCCTTCTTCAAAAGCTTCTTCAGCAAAATTGCGCCAGAAAGCACTAGGGATTGATTCAATTTTTTTCTCCACAGCCTTAGCCATAGTCCAAGATTCGCCCGTGCCCCAATCGTCAACCTTTTTGTCCCCCATCATGCCTCGCAACGCTTTGCCAAAAGGATTTGAAGGGTCTTTCAAGGCCCGACGCGCATCTTTATAAAGCCACAAAAACGTAGCTTGAGTTCCCATTCTGAAACCCGCGTTTATCACTTCGCTGGCAGCGTCTAACATTTCGTCTAGTGCTTGCTCTCCTACCTCCTTTAGCAAGTAAGCACCCATTGATTGGTTGAAGCTGAAGACTGTAGCGGCAGGAACCAAACCGCAACCAATCCAGCCAATTGCTCGCCCGACAGCCCCCCCAAGAATGCCACCAAAGGAATTCCACAATCCTTCTATTTGCTTATCGATAGCCGTGTCGCTAATATTCCAGTCGAAGTTGTAAATAAACTGAACACCTGACACGATCCAACTCCACAACTTAGTGAAGCTGAAAGAAATTAAACTTGCAATTCCAGAGATTAGAAAATTACCAAATCTCAAAGCTCCGTTAAAAATTGTTTCTAGAAATCCGCCCCTACCCTGATTAGTCGTTGTAGCGCTGGCAGACCAAGTTCTAATTAAATTTCCGCCCGTTGACGATTCTCGAATTTTACGAGAGGCAAGTTCGCGCAAAATCATGCCAATTTTGGGAGCTGGTGCAGTAGCCATTAGTTATCACCTCCAGCTTGTGAAATGTTGTCTCCAATTTGACGGATTCGAGGGCGACGGTCTGGTGTTTTCCCGTAAGGGTTTTGAATGTCGGTAATTCCAGTAGTGTTGCGAAATCCATCCTCTGCAGAGTCTAGGAAGTCTTCAAAGTTTTGTGTTGGGTCAAACTTTTTCTCTCCATCATTTGACTTTTTCGGGCTGGCAATTATTCCAGCCAAGTCAACAGTTCCTTTCAACAAACTCAGTAATTGAGACTTGGTGTCCGTCTTGGAATCAATCTTCTGCCAGTGCACGGCCCTGATTACGGCTGCCGCCTGCAACAAATCAAGCAATATATCGCGCAGAGTTTCCTTTTCTACGTAGTCGGTTCCCTTGATGTGACCCTCTGATTCTTTAATCAAGGCGCTGATTGTTTCAGCTCCAGCGGTAAATGCCATTGGCACCGGTACATCAATTTCAGTGCTTTTGAAAGCCATATATTTGATGATGGCTTTTGCAGCTAAGTAGCTTTTAATAGCTTCTTGTCGGGCCATCCCCGACTCGACCAAGCCTTTAGTTGTAATGGCAACTAGAGCATCTACATTTGCCATTACTGAGAGCATTTGCCCTTCCAGTTCGGCAATTGATTCGGCTAAATTGGGAAATTTAATTGATTTACCTTGGTCGCCTTCCTTTGTGAGGTCAGCATCCTTGACATCTATCTGGATTTCCCATTGACCCCAGCGTTCGTCGTCTCGTCGGAATTGCCAGTCGAGCAAATCAACAAAATCTGCGATTGGAACTTGTTCCGGTTCTGCGGGTTTTTGTCCTTTTTTTACGACTTCTTGAATAATAGTTGCGGGAAGTTTGCCGGGAAATTTAGCAATTCCTAAGCCTTTGTATATGGCTCTTAACATTTTGAGATTTTCTTGGCAGCAGGTATCCACTTCTTCCTTCCTTGGTGGTGGGTTTGGGAAAGGAGTCGGTGTCGATAGTGCTGGGGGCTTTTCCCCACACTCAGCAAGTTCTATTGTGTAACTACTTATTAATTGCCATTCCATCCATTCCCAATGAGAGCCCTCTCCCCAACCAGTTCCAGGAAAATAAAGTTGGTAGAAACCTAATATGTCGAGCGGATTGACGATATCCCCTTCGTTAAAAATATATCTGCTTGGGCTAGCATAACCAAAATTTTTGGTTATCATCATCCGCCGATAATAAATTTCCCGATGCTGGCTAATTAGCCCATAAGGGGGCATATAACGAACAGCAGAGGATGACTCAATTCTATTGATGAAACGATTCATGGGGTAATAGCTATCATCCGCACCAGCCGTTCTATAATAAGTACCCCCTCCTAATGTGGTACTAGAATTGATTTGTGATTGAGTAATTTCAAAACAATATTCTGGTTTAAATTCTGAGGGACTAATACTAGGGGGAAGTGGCGCGCCCGTGCGCGGCGGTTTGACTTCGTAAGTAGTAAATCCGTTTCCATCGCTGTACCAGTACCTACCATCTGTGCCAGTCGATGTTCTACGAACGTAGTATAAACCGGGAGAAAGAGAAGAATTAGGCATTTGTGGAGTCGTAGGCTCCCAATCTGCGGGCATTTCATTACCAGGCATTGTCGGCGGTGGCGCTGGTGACGGAGACTCAAAACCAAGACTTACAGAGACAGGAGTTCCGGGAATTTGAAAAGAGACTTCCAACCCAAAACCATTTTCAGATTTTGATATTTCTAGTCCAATCCCGGCAACTTCGCCGCCAATGGAGCCGCCTGTAACTTCTCCGGTGCTGGTGTTGATACTCACGCCGCCACTAACACCTAGGATGCCGCCAGGAATCTCGGCGGAAGCGGCAACCGAAACAGTATCGGGATCCTCCGAAGTGACATCAAAGCCTAGGGGGGATATGTCAACGGATGCGCCACCAGTTATCTGCAAACCTCCAATGCTGGTAATTTCTCTAGTGATACCGACACCGCCGGACGTGGCGGATATTTCATTTTTGGGACTCGTGTTTACACGGCTTTTGCTAAGGTCGATCGCAGGTTTTTTTGTCACGCTTGGCGACAAGCTAGACTTCGAGCTAACCCTAGACATAGCTTGATTCAATCCCGGAAATTCGAGACGGGGAACCTTCGGCGATCGCCCAAAGTTCACCAGTCAAGACTTCTTCGGTTAGATTGCCGCCACCGTTAGCGGCCAAATAGATGCCGCTCCCCACCGCGACGCTGGAATTACCGGCAACCCAAATATCGGCGTTTCCCGTGTTGGTGGCGTAGAGGATTGCTCTGTTTGTGTTTCCAAGTCTAAATTGAGTTGCGGTCGTGGGGATTGTGGCGCTGTAAGGAATTGCTGCGCCAATGGATCGATTAGGTTTGGCAATTAAGTCAATAGAATATCTAAAATCCCCTTCTAAATTGATATAGTCGCCGGCTCCTAATACACCAGAGCCGTAATTAATAATAGAAACACCCAGCCTGTCGTCTGGGCTTAAGAGTTTTAGTTGATTAATTGTAAGGTAAGGGATAGTGAACGGAATTGTCGTTTCCCTTCCCTTGTTTTGCAACCTTACCGTTGACAATGTAGACCAGTTACCCGTACCTTTTTTTGCATGAAATCTCAATCCCAAAAATGGATATTCTTCCTCAACGGCAAGCATTGCAGCAATCTTTTCTGCTGAATTCATTTCGGGAAATATCTCTGGGAAAGGCGCTTGCTGCAAGGATGGCAAATAAACCGCACCGCTAAAAGCTTCTAAATAAAAGCTTTTTCCCAAGTAGCAAGATGCAGACAAAGCATCGTATTCTAAAAAACTATCAGCACAGTTGAGGATTTCAATAATTCCCGTGCCGTCGGCGCTCGTGATGCTTCGCCGAAAAGTTTTGGTATTTTCTAATTGGTTTTGTGCCACTAGGTTAAATACACCTTTCCTTCAATTACAGAGCCACCACCGGGCAAACTGATGATTTCTATAGGGAATTCCAATAAAGCGCTAAACGTGGCATTACTTCCACCGCTTGTAGCCAGCGTGTGAGTGCAGCGGGTAATTGCATTTTTGTTGTCAGGATTTCGAGTTTTATCAAGTTCGATAAGTTTGAGTCCAATTACGGCCTCCATTGCCGCTTGTGCAAGATTGGGTGCGGCACTGCTACCACCGGTACCGCTCGTGAAAGTTGAACCCGTCAAGTAATGGGTTGCTGTGTAGTTGGTGCTGCCGTTCGCTGCGTTTGTGGCAGCAACGTTTAATAGCAAATCAATATTTGCTGTTTTTGTTGACAGGTTCGCTGTGATGGTTATCCTGTCTGTTCTGTCGGCAATTCTTATTAAATCGTTTTCTTCTTTCTCTAAGAGTGCAAGAATTCCGTATACGTAGCGCTCTTTACTCGCCGCACCTTGGGGGGCTGAGTGGCTAACCCCAGAAACAGAAGCGCCCGAACCTGATGTATGAGCCGCCATATAAAAAAAGACATATAATCTTACTTTTCCAGTTTAAGTAAGTTTTGTCGGCTTGATTATGCACGACCAAACTCTTAAGAAGTTGCTGTTTTAGATAAAAGAGCAACTTTTCACAAAACTCAAACGACGTGACAGTATCGGCTTTATCGATTAAGTTAGAAGTGGCAGCAAAAAGGTTGCTGTCTCCTGTGTATTTATACGGAATTAGCAACAGTGAAAATTTCGGGATTCGGACAATCTACGCCTTTGTCTCTGCTGACTTATCAGCAAATCAGCAACCATTTTGTAACAGATGCTCACAAGTTGTTTTTTGCGATTTCTTGGTATACTGGCGAGAGGCCAAAAG
This sequence comes from Microcoleus sp. S1D4, assembly GCF_036700765.1. NCBI lineage: Bacteria > Bacillati > Cyanobacteriota > Cyanophyceae > Oscillatoriales > Microcoleaceae > Microcoleus > Microcoleus sp. S1D4. The sequence goes on along the minus strand of NZ_JAUBPP010000005.1, from coordinate 169,644 downwards.
CAATCTTGAGTATGGATGTTAATCACGCATACTCTGACGCTGTTAAGCGCCAACCGCGCGACTCAGTGCTTTTCCCGGCCAGCAACCGGAAAGACAAACAGACTCGCGAAGTTTTTAGTCACCGAGCTCTTAAATTGATGCTGAGCGCTTACCAGCCGCCGGAAAATGGATTTTTATTTCCTTCTCTTTATAAAGCCGATCGACATTTAAGCCGGCAAGCTATAGACAAAGCTTTTCGGCGAGCCTTGAAAAAAGCGGGATTAGAGAATCAAGGCTTCTCCTTGTATTCTGCTAGGCGCGGATTCATTACTCGCCTCACAGAACAAGGCTATGACATGAAAGTAATTCAAAGATTGACGGGTCACAGGAGTTTGTCGTCACTGATTAGATATATTGAAGTCAGCGACTCTCAATTAAAGTCGGCAATAGACAATTTTTAAATATGCTTTTAAATTTAAAGCCGGCTGTTTCCACGCCACTAACAGATGCGGATATTCCCGCAGCGATCGCCCGCGATGCAGAAGTTACAGGAGCGATCGCAGCTCACGCAGCAGCAACCGACCCGCACCCAGCTTACTTGACGCAGCCCGAAGGGGATTCCCGGTATCTGCAAACTGGCGTAGTCCTTGCCGATACTGATATTCCGGCTAGTATCGCCCGTGATTCCGAAGTTGTAGCGGCAGTCGCAGCTCACGCAGCCGCGCTAGACCCTCATGCTCAATACCTGACGCAAGCCGAGTTTTTAACCTCGGATTTCTTTTTTCAGGTTTCGGCCCCCAATCTAATTGCTAATACTTGGCAAGATATAGGGCCTTTGATAGTACTGGGAGAACAAGGCAAGCCGACAGCTTGGCTTATCACTCTTTACTTCCAATACTCTGCTGACGGGAATAGTCTGGTTGGATGGCATCAATACTCCGGTAGCGGGATATTGGGGTGTATCTTTTGGAAAGCGGGAGGCCTTTCTGATGGAGTGCCAATTATCGTTGATGCCCACGTAGAGTTTCCTTACACTGTTAGAGTGCGTGGCGGGTTAAATCAAGGGCGCAAACTACAGCTCAATCCAGACCGGAATATTAGTCTGCCAGCGCCTGGATTTTTGCGGGTGTATATGAAAAAATTATTGTAATGAGTTATTTTGTCAGCGATTCGCCGATCGCCCGTGGTGACACTCCGGCCGCCAAAAGAGCTCGCACTTCGGCAACTTTTGCCTGAGAAATTGGCGAATCGGTGTTACCCCCGCGAATATGGATGTGCTTCACTCGGCCCCCTTCTTTGTAAGACAGTCGGTAATATTCGCCGCTGCGGGCCGTGCCGCGCGGTCGGTAAGTCGAAACTGCATTAAGCGCTAAATACTTACCGTCGCCGGAGGAATCTGATTCTGTAACCGCAGGCTCAACAGGGGTTACAGAATCATTTTTATCGCTGGGGGGAAGTGCAAGCTTGACTTCGGAAGGATAAAGGAAATCCCACTGACTGGCAAAAGGATTCCAAAATTGCAGCCGCCCGTCAATCGGATCGATTCCGTGGATTTTATAGATGTGACCGCACTTGACGTATTTAGCGACTGCAGGAACCTTGTAAATTTTCACCCAATCCCCAGGTTTGTAAAAACTTCCCGATTCAGTAGCGGCGGTGTCAAAAAGTGAAAGTTGAGTGTCGATCATGTCTAATTATTGTCTAGTGCTAACCGACCACCATTAGTAGTATTCAGGCGGATCGACGTTATTAAACTCTTCGGGGTCGATGTACCTGTCCATGATGTCTTCCCCGGCATAGTCGTCAACAGATTCGCAGTGACGAGCGATATCACTCCCTTCTGGCATCCAGAAGTCGTCCGCATCGGAATCCCAGCCAAGGTCTAGTATTTGGTAGATTTCGGATTTTGGATCGAACAAATTTTGCAACTGCCGCGCCGTGTCGATCGCTATTTTCCCAAAAGCATCGTCAATCATTTGCGGGTGGCGACTCGCTAGCTGGATGTGACTGATAATTGCGATCGTTGCCAGCGCTGGGAGTTCGACAGATGCCGGCGGCAAGTCCTGCACTGCATTCATTTCTTCGGCGTATTTGTCGAGGTCGGGCTGTTTCATGATGTCTAGTGATTGTCTAGTTGTTGATTAAGCCGATCGCCCTTCACGACCGATCGGCTAGCTGTCTACACTGTCTACACTGTCTACAGACTGTCCACAAACTGTCTACAAACGGCTGACTGCATCCTTAAATTGCTTGCCTGCCGAGAATGTAGGAACCGTCGTCGCTGGGATCTTCATCCGTTCCCCAGTTTTGGGATTGCGGCCATCACGAGCTTTGCGATCTCTCGCCTCAAAAGTACCGAATCCCACAATCATTACTTTCTCGCCGTCGGCGACGGTCTGGGTGATGGAATCTATCAGGGCAGTCAGCAGTTCGTTAGCAGCTTTCTGGGTAGTGTCTGTCTTGGCTGCCAGCAGTTCCACCAGTTCCGATTTGTTCATTGGTTATCAGTTATTAGTTATTAGTAACTGTTAGCTAGTCCCGGCAAGAGCACTAGCTCACAGCTATTAAATAGTTTCCCCTAGAAGACAAAGTATTTCTTGCTCTAGTTGCTTCATTTGTTCCATCACGTCCTGGTGATGCTCTTGTGCAGCTCTTAGCCTCATTTGAAGGCGCTCTTCATGAGATTCGACATAAGCCAGGTGGGAGCGCTGCAACTCTCTCAACTGGCTTAGCATTTTCCCAAAGCTTGTTTTTCCTGTGGCGACAGAGCTTTTCGTGTCTCGATATACCCCCGCGCAATTTCTCGGATCAATTCCGTCCTGGACTCCATTCCCATTGCTTTCGCTTTGCCCTCCAGCGCTTCCCAATCCTCCGGATCCAGGCGTACCGTTGCGTTTATCGTCCTCTTTCCCTGATTTGCCATAGTTTTTAGCCATAGTAAGACTCTCCTTAATTATCGCACGTGCTGCTATTGACACTTATTTTAGCACGTGCAATAATAAATCATGCTGTTGCACGTGCAATGCTTGCAATCGGCATACCCCAGAATCGAATTAATCGGGCGGGACTGCAACCGCCCTTTCTCCCTAAACTACTATGTACACCTTGGAAGAACTGAAACAGAAATCACTCAAGGAACTCAAAGCTATCGGGTACGGGCTCAGCGTACTCCCAGAGAGCGACAGACGCTGCCGCCAAAACTGGATCGACGCGCTTGTCGGAGTCCAGCCCCCGCTGCTGGAACTGCTGAAAGTTTCCCCCGACGCAGAAGTTGAATCGGTTGAGGAGGCGATCGAGTTTTCCGAAGAAGAACTCGATCGCCTTCAAGAAATGCGCGAGTATTATTGAGAAAACGAGGATTTAGAGCCGCCAGAGGGGCTTTATATGACTGCCGATGAAGTGGCTCGTGAACTTTTGATAGCCTTTCCCCCATCGCCGGAAGTTCAAGCCCAGGAGCTACCGATCGAATCCAAATTTGGCCGCATTGCCTACCCCAAACCGGCCGTTTTACCGATCGCACCAGCGGTCGATTTCAATGATGAACAGCCGCCGAACCGTGGGGATGGCAAGGGAAGGATTGAGTCGAAATTGTCGGAAAGCGCGATCATACCAGCGGCCAAAACTTCCCCCGGTGTCAGTCGCAAAACTTCAACGGCTCATGAACTTTTGGCACTATTCAAAGCCAAAGCTCACACTATTTCTGATTCCCCCGTTGCCAAAACTGAGCCAAAACTGAGCCAAAGTACGATCAGCGAAGCAGTCGAAGCAGTCGAAGCAGTCGAAACCTCCCCCGGTGTCACTTTCTCCGACCACTTTCTCGCCCGTTACGCCCCGCCATGTGCCGAACCTGTCCGCTTTAATGCAGATGAGAAAGGGCAACTGAACTTGCTGGACTTTGAGCTTCCAGTGGTAAATGAACCGCCCGACCCTGACGATTTTTCCAGCATCGATGCTTTCAATGAAGCAATGGCTCACTGGGACATCGAAAACCCTGAACCGCTCACTGTATCTATGGATTCGATGTGCGAGTGGGCCCCAGTCCCTGACGAATGGTACGAGCCGATCGACCAAATTTCACCACTAAATCCTCCCTCCATGCGTGAAGTGATGGAACTTTCCCGGCCGATCGAATGTTCCAACACTTCGGACTTTTCTATCCCCACATTTGATGCTTGGTGCGATCGCCCGAACCGACAAACCGACAGCGACGAGCCGCCCGACACAGGGATTTTCGCCCGGTTGCCGAAGCCTAGGCCTCCCAGTTTTCCGCCGATGAGTGTTGTTTTGGGCGATCGGGCAAACAGCATCAAGAAGTTCGCCCGCAGCGCAATGTACTTGAGCGGGCGAGGCCCACCAACGCCGGGAGGTGATGCCCCTATGCGATGAATTTTTTGTTCAAAGTATTTGCTTCCTATCTGTCTTTCAGCGCGATCGTCCATCCAAGGCGATCGCTTCCTCAACCTCAATCCAGTAACCAGCCATGAGCAAAACAATCTTTTTCGATTTAGACGGAACCTTGCGACAGACGAAATCGGGCGAAACTTTCATCAGTGACCCAGCAGACCAACAGCCAATCGAAGGTATGCAAAGGGCCCTAGCCTACTACCAGGAAAAAGGAATTGCGCTGATTGGCATTACCAATCAAGCCGGTGTCGCAGCCGGACACAAATCACTAGAGAGCGCGATCGAAGAGCAGCGCGTCACCCTGGCCATGTTCCCTGAATTATCAGAAATCTTCTTTTGCCCAAGCTTTGATGGCGGAAACTGTTGGCAAGTTTCTCGTGATAACGAACCCCTGAAATTTTTGGCTCCAGTATCGGGAGATGGATTAATTATTTCTTGCAGGAAACCAGGGCACGGAATGATAGTCACTGCCGCTCGTGGTTTGACTGACTTATCCGATTGCTGGATGATTGGCGATCGACCGGAAGATGAAGTCTGCGCTAAAAGTGCCGAAATTAAATTCGTCTGGGCCTCGGTACTGCACGCTAAGTTTTCCGCTCCCGGAATCAAAGAAATCGACTGCCTGCATCTCGATCCAGATGTGCTGATGCAGTTTCTCGGCATTTAGCTTCACTTATTGAATCAACAGGATAAATCAATGACTCTCCTAAAAATCTCCGTTCCCGTTTACAAAAAAAACGAATACGACAACTTTCGCAAAGACGGAAAAATCGAAGTTAGCAGCGACGTGGACAATCTCTCGGAGGGATATCAATCTCTAAAGCTTGAAATTGACAAATTACTTTCCGAAGTCGATGCCGAAAACCGCCTAGCCAAAGAGGTGCACGCATTGGAGCGAGAACTAGAGCACAAAGCCTACAAATTAAAGAAAATCCTCCAAGACATCGAAAGAGCTACCGAACATTATGAAACTTTGAAGTCATTCTTGCAAAACCTGGGAGTCGATCCAGTGGCAATGAAATTGACATTTGACAAGCGCTTTTTACCACAAGAATCTTCTTTAGCTGAAGTCAAAGTCATCAGTCAGTCTGAATTTTAATCACCATGCAATTAACCCTCAACTCCGATTTCTCGGATGAGTGGTGCGAGCTACCAGAAGCGGAATTTCAGCCGCTTCTGGACTTCGAGAGCGAAGTCCTAAATGAAGCCCCACACAACGACATCGCGAGCATAACTCAATCCATCAGGCAGTCGTTCCTAGACTACGTGCGCCAAGGTATAATGCTCGGCACCGTGAAGCGCTACCGCTTATATAAACGGCAATATTCCGACTTTGCCGAATACTGCAAAAGCGCTTTAGGGCGATCGCACTTTTACTGCAAGAAAATCATTCAGGCCGCCCAAGTCACGCTCGAACTCATCAAGACTGGCTTTAAAATTCTCCCAACCTCAGTGGCTCAAGCGTTGCCTCTGCTCAAGTTCGCCAAGATTGACGAATACGGAGGCAACCAACTAGCCGACAAGTGGCAAACAGTTCTGGATGGCTTTCCACCGCAAGCGATTACAGCGGCCAAAATCTCGGAGACCCTGGACGAGAATCCAGAAGATAAAGCCAAGCAAGTCCGCATCGGCGGCAAGGCTTATCAAATCCTGCAAGAAAAAGCCACAGCCGCCGGCCTATCAGTCTCTAAGTACCTCGAATTGCTCATCAGCGGCGAAGAAGTGCCGGACGGTGAACCGCCAGAAGAAGAGCCGCCAGAAAACGAGGGAGTGCCACTGACGGCAGAAAAGGAGCGAATTTGCGATCGGGCCGAAGCCTACGCAAAACTCCAATCCCAAGCGCGCGCAAATAGATCCGACAAAGTGTCGGACTCATCCTAATTTTTAAAAAATCATGCACCACAATACTTTCACCTATCGGCATTCCGACTTGCCTCCAGTTCGTCCTGAGATATATTCCGAAATCGTAGCCCTGGACGTGCATATTGCCGACTTGATTCTCAAAATCCAGGGCAATTACCGGGAACTGGAAGAACTAGCGGAGGTGCTAGACAACTGTCTAGGGGGTTGCGAACTGAACCTCAATTCGATTCGCATAATCCCAGATAAAGCCGAGTTAGCGGACGAACAACTCGACATTGCCGAGCTTCCCGAAAAGTGGAAAACCATCCTTTTTTCGACTGGAGTCGCTTCTAATATCGCAACGCGAGTGCTGGCAGAACTGACATTCACAAGCATCGAAAACGCAGTTGAAATGGTCTCGGAAGCGTCAAAAAATGTCCTGCAAGAAGCAACCACTGCGGACGTAGACAATGCAATAAAATCGCTAATCGAAGCTTTCAACTCTGATGAAGCTGCTGATTTTTACCGAATCGGTCTAAAGTGACTTTCCGCCTGAAGATGGTCGCCTCGACTCAGCGGCCGAAACTCCCCTTAATAAGGGGGGTAGCGGGATGAGTCCTCGGACAAGTGGCGCTTTAAAAGTGAAATTAGCTTAATTGCTATCATTCCTTCGTAAGCGCCAGCCCGCATCAATTAGACAAAATCAACGAGCCTTAATCAGTGAAGTAAGCATTAATTTGCTTTTGGGAGATTCGTAGGCTCTTTTTTGTCTTCAACCTTTTACTCCCTAAACTAGATGAAATATTTAATCGTAGGCATTGACGTTTCTCGGTCGTCAATCGCCGCGTGTTTTATGCTGGAAAAACCCAGCAATCCCCGTGAGGACTATTTCGATGCCGAAATCGAAACGTTTCACTCGAACATTGAAAATTTGAATAGGTTGAGAATCAAAATCGAAAGCTTCAAAGCCGACAAAACTGTAGCCATCTGCGAACCAACCGGGATGAACTATGCGCGGCTGTGGATGAATAAGCTTGCGGACTGGGGCTGCGAGGTGAGGATGATTTCCAATAGCAAATTGCCTAACTACAGAGCGGAACTAATGGGAAAGGAGGGCAAGAGCGGGGCGAAAACGGATGATATTGATGCTTTTGCGATCGCCTGCTGGTACTTTGATAAGTCGGACTCCGATTATCTCAAGATTCGCGATCCCTTGGTCAATCAAATCAAAAGCATCTGCCTGAGAATCGAGCACCTTAATCGGTTACAGAGTCCAATAATCAATAGGATGCGGCAAGAGTTGGCGTGGCAATGCCCGGAAATCGCTTTAGTGCGATCGGCAAAACTGCAAGAGGAATTGCCACCGCTGCTGTGGGGTTGGCTGGCCGATCGCCGAAAGTCGAAAAAGTACGATCGTGTTTTGGAAACAACGATCGGGACTGGAATCGAAACACAAACTCGGTGGGCGGCGAACCAATACTGCGAGATTGAGGAAGAAATCTTTAAGCTCAAAAAACAATTGATCGAACTAATCGACAGTCCGCAGTTTGAGGAGTATCAGCGGATTTTTACAAAATTCGGGTTTGGGTACCAACTTCGAGGCTATCTGCTAGGAGCAATTTATCCGATCGAAGATTTTCTCAAAGACGGTCAGCCAGAAGTCAAGCTTCGCAAAAATCGCCAAACCGGGAAAGAATCGAAGCTCAAACTCTCAGAGCGCCGGTTTATGCGGGCCGTGGGTATGGGTGTAGTCCGGGAAGATAGCGGTCAGAAAAAGAAAGGCAAACAATCTGGCAGCGCGCTCTGCAGGAAAGCGCTGTGGCAATGGTGCTTTACCCGCCTAGAAGTAAGTCGAAATAATCCGCCGCTAAGCTTTACTTACGGGCAAGGCAATGATGCAGAGCAAATGTCGCCAGCCGAAAATTTGAAGCGAAGAAAAAAAGGCGGTACTCCCATCAAGCTAGCGCGACAGCGAGTAATCGCTCGTTGTATTCGCGAACTGTTTAAGGAGTTGTGCAGCATAACCTTGAGAGACCCGCAGGAGTAATCTGTCTACAGGTCCTTAAATCAGTAAAAACGTTGTTACAGTGAAGGGATACTTTTCAAATCATCCCACGGACACCAAGCACTATATGGCAGAATCTGACCTAGGCAGTTTTGCGGTGGCTCCCGAAGCCTCACTCGCAATCGCAGAGGATGAGGACACCGAGATCGATCGTCCGACGGTAACTCGATCGTCAGCATACAACAACTGGTCTGCCGACGATCCCGTGGGAGCTTTGTTCAAAGAAATGTCTCGCTATCCTCTACTGACTGCCACCGAAGAGGTGGAGTTAGCTCGTCGCGTTCAAGAATTGGTAGCCCTTCTGGAAGTAGAAGAGCGTTTAAAACAGGAATTGGAAAGAGTGCCAACAAAAGCTGAACTCGCTGCAGCTTTGGGGGTGAGCGAAAGTCAACTGCAACAACTTCGCCACCAGTGTCAGTCGGCGAAACGGAAAATGATCAGCTCGAATTTGCGGTTGGTGGTTTCGATTGCGAAACGCTATCTCAACCGAGGTGTGCCTTTTCTAGATTTAATTCAAGAAGGAGCTTTAGGTTTGAATCGAGCCGCCGAAAAGTTCGATCCTGAGAAGGGTTACAAATTTTCTACCTATGCCTATTGGTGGATTCGCCAAGGAATTACTCGGACAATTGCCAATCAAGGGCGGACTATTCGCTTGCCGGTTCACATTGTCGAACAGTTAAATAAACTCAAAAGAGTTTATCGGGATTTAAGGCGTTCTCTTCAACGAAATCCTACGGAAACTGAAGTTGCTAGAGAAATGGAAGTTACTGCTGAACAGCTTCGTTACCTCCAGCAAGTACGCCGGCAATCTTTGTCACTCAACCACCGCATTGGTACGGAAGAAAGTTCGGAACTTTTGGATGTTCTGGAAGATAGCGCGACGCAATCTCCAGAAGCTCAGATGAATGAGATGATGATGCGCCAAGATATTTTGGAGGTGTTGGACAGTATTTTGACTGAACGGGAAAAAGAGATTGTGGCGATGCGTTACGGTTTGATAACCGGCGAACCTTACACTTTAGAAGAAGTCAGCAGTTTGTTCAATTTGTCCCGCGAACGAGTCCGTCAAATTCAAAATAAGGCAATGCGAAAGTTGCGCCGCCCTCAAGTGACGGAACGATTGAAGGGCTGGTTGAAATGAGCTAAAAAATATTGAATTGGCCTTTTTTAAAGTCTTAAATATCGAGTGTATGGTTAACTGGTTAACCAGTTAACGGGCAGGAGCCTGGTAACGAGTAGAAAAACATTTCGCAGTGTGGAATGCGAGTCCGCTCGCTCAGTTGCGGACTCGCATTCCACACTGCGAACCAATTTTAAAGCGGTCAATTGACCGGACATGATATGACTACTGACTACTGACTACTGACTACTGACTACTGACTACTGACCACTGACTACTGACTACTGACTACTGACTAATGACTACTGACTTCTGCTATATTTTTAATTATTGATTGTCGCTTACTACTTAATTGATTTATGTCTGATGAGGTGATTTTGCGTCCAGCTACCCGCGCAGATGTGCCGGTGCTGTTTGATTTGATTAAGGCTTTGGCTGAATACGAAAAATTATCTCATGCCGTTACTGGTAATGCGGTTGATTTGGAAAATCATTTGTTTGGCGCGAGACCTTTTGCAGAAGCGATTCTCGCAGAGTCGGAAAATCGTGTTGTGGGTTGGGCGCTGTTTTTTTATAATTATTCTACTTTTTTGACTCAGCCGGGGATTTATTTGGAAGATTTGTTTGTGCTTCCTGAGTTTCGAGGGCGGGGAATTGGCAAGTCTTTGATTGTTTATTTGGCGCGGTTGACAGTTGAAAGAAACTGCGGGCGTTTGGAGTGGAGTGTGTTGGATTGGAATGAATTGGCGATCGGATTTTACAAGGGTATTGGTGCTGATGTGATGCCCGAATGGCGGATTTGCCGGGTTGCTGGCGAGTCTTTGGCGAGTTTGGCTTCGAAGTAATTCGATCGGCGGGCGATCGTCCTCCGACTCTCAGAAACCGGGTTTTTTGGGGGCTTTGCGGCCTGCAACCTCTGTATTTTCGCCAAAAACTAGATTTCGACGCACCCGTGCGTCAATTCTCAGAAACCGGGTTTTTGTGGGCTTTGCGATTGAGAAGGAAATATTTTCGCAAAAAACCCAGTTTCTCGTCCCCCCTGTTTTGCTAGGTAAATTCCAGTCAATAATTGCCCAAAATATAGGAAAATTTAAGTAAAAGTAGATTTATATTGAGAGAGCAGATCGTGGTTATTTGGGTAAACGAGCAAATCGATCCATCGGGCATTCTTTATTCTTGCATTGCTTGTTGCGATGAGACTCAAGCAAAGGAATGTCACGAATCTTTTGAGCAGAATTTGACGGCAGATCAAAAGCAGCAGGGCTGGGTTGCTACCTTGCGGACTGTTAGTTCTTGGGATGAGGTGCCTGTTAATGCTTTGAAATTGAACTAATGAGTGCAAGTCATCAGCAGCTTTAGTCTCGCTTTGTTTCTGTTCATCGCAACGGCCGAAAAACACAGCACATAAGTTCGGAAAATGCAAGATAAGTCGATCGCACATTTGTCAAGTTAACAGAAGTCTAGTTTTTTGAATTTGAAGCTAAAAGCCTGCAATCGTTGGGGGCTGGGAGTCGATGGTGCCCGATGGTTGCCGGAATTGGGGCGGGAATTTGGGATCGCCGGAGTGCTGCAGGCAGCCTAGCACGAAAAAGTCTGCTTCGGGCGATCCTCTTCGAGGGTTACGCTAACGACAAATCGCATTTTTCAAACTGATTTTAGGATTAAAATTAATAGATAAAGGCATTTCAAATTGTCAAATTAATTTTTTATGATTGAGACATTATTTCATGCTTATACGCCTCTAATTATCTGGACGGGCTTGGGACTGCTGGTGTTTAAGTACATCCCAGTTGATTTTCCTAAACTGCTAAGCCACTTTCTTTTCTGGATCGGGATACCGCTGCAAATTCTAGTTTTAGCCCGTCAGAGCGATTTTTCGGGTGCTGTGGGATTCACGCCGGCGATCGCCATATTCGTGTTATTTCTGAGTACGAGTTGTGCTTGGCTGACTTGGGTATTATTGCGTAGGCTGAGTGCGGCCCACATCAAAAAGCCCTATTTTCAGGGCAAGAATTCTCTGGTAAATTTATTATTAGTAAATTTTAATTCCCTGAAGCGATCGAGCCAAGGGAGTTTTATCCTAGCTGCGATGTTAGGGAATACGGGCTTTGTCGGATTAGCAATCACGCCATCTATCATCAGCACCGATAACAACAACTGGGCTGTCTTATACAGCGTCACTAACAATGTTATTGGAACTTATTGTTTCGGTATATTTATTGCTAGCTATTTCGGGAACTCGGAGCAAAAAAATCACTGGTGGACTCAGCTCCGGGATGTGCTAACAGTTCCCGCCCTGTGGGCTTTTTTAATTGGTTTTTATACTAGAAACATCCCCCTGCCCGAAACAGTGGAATCGGGATTGCAGGTAGCAGTTTGGGTGGTAATTGCCAGTGCTTTGCTCCTGGTTGGTATCCGTTTGAGATCGATTAAAACATGGCAAAGTTTTGAACTAGCGTTAATCCCGTCGCTGTTAAAAGTGGTAATTGTGCCGGTGCTGATCGGATTGGGTGCTAGTTTTTTTGGATTGAGCGGCGATCCGAGGTTGGTGTTGGTGTTGATGTCGGGAACGCCCACAGCTCTTTCGGTGCTGATTTTAGCAGAAGTCTACGAGCTCGATCGCGATTTGTTAGCTAGCAGCATCGCCCTCACTTCCCTCGGTTTGCTGTTGATGCTTCCGCTGTGGCTTGCTTCGTTTAGTTGACGTTGTTGCAAGACTTTTGAGAAGTGATATAACATAGAAATAACTTCAAAGAGGTTACATGCATGACAACTATATCCAACGAACAAACAGCGATTATCCGTACAGAAAGAGGACTGACGGTCGCAGGTACGCGCATCACCATCTACGACATCATGGACTATGTGACTGCTCAATATCCGCCTAAGTTTATTAGGGGATTGTTTGACCTTACAGAAGCACAAATTAACGCCGCTTTAGCTTACATTGAGCAAAATCGCGCTGATGTTGAAGCTGAGTATCAAATTGTGCTTAAAGAAGCTGAGGAACTCCGGCTGTACTACGAAGAAAAAAATCGCGATCTGATTGCCAGAATTGCGGCGCAACCACCAAGACCTGGAACGGAAGCTGCATGGGAAAAGCTTCGAGCCGCGAAGGCAAAACTTGATGCTAAAGCGTGATTTTTTTGGGCGATCGTAATCTCAACGGACACGCCATAATTTTCTTTGGTTCTATTGCTAATCAAGGTTGGCTTGATATCATCCCAATTCGTTTTGTCACCTTTGCACAAATGGAATTACCCATTGATAGCGATGACAGGGTAGTTTGGCGACTTGCTCAAGAAAATTAGATGATTTTGCTAACGGCTAATCGCAGTATGAAAGGCAAGGATTCTTTAGAACAAGTAATGCGCGAAGAAAATACCCCTAATTCATTACCAGTGATTACGATTGGAAATGCTGATAGATTACTGAATGATTGGGAATATCGGGAACGTTGTGTTGAGAGTCTAATTGAGATTGTGCTTGGTATTAATGGCTATATGGGTGTGAGTCGGCTTTTCATCCCATGAGGGGGGGTCGAGATTGTTGAAAAAGTGCGATCGCTATTTGATTGCCAATAGATGTATTGTTTAAAAAGTGATACCATGTTAAAAGAATTAAAAACCATTACTCTTGCAACTCTTCTGGTATTAGTAACAGCTAAACTGGGTTCTACTGCACCTCTCCCAAGTCCTAATAATCAAGGGGATTATACGGGCAGATATTATCATACTTATTGGGAAGTAGTAGACCCTGACCCAAAGGGGTTAAATTGTCGCATGAATTCTTCAAAAGAAGAATTCATGCGTATTGACAACCGCACTCCATTTGATGTTTTTAATTGGTCTGTAGTTGGTGTTTTAAAACAGGGACAGCGTTTTGAAAGCTTTCCTGGAAATGCTGGTGTTACTTTCCTGGATACCAGGGGTTTACCTTGGCTTTTTGTAGGAAAAAACTACACTACTGGTGCGGCGCAAGGTTGTTTTATTCGCGCTAATAGTCAATTTGTCAAACCAGTACAGATGTCATCGACTCGCGTACAACCCCAAGCGAGTCAACCGCTTACAAGTTCCACAGCACTACCGATGAAGCTTGGTTTTGACGAAGGATTTGGATCGATTGTAGTACCAGAAAGTGATACCAGAGCATCGGCCTATGGAGGACGCTTAAGGCGATATGATGTTCACATTGCTAAAATGTTTGAAGTCACTCACTTTATGTGTCAGCAGGGAAATTTAACACCTGGTATTACTTGGAATTACGAGGCTGGGGGTGGCACGATTAATATGGGAAGTTTTGTAATAACCTGCCGACTTGCTAATCAAATAGCTAGTGCCTATGGTTTAGGTAAATCAGAACCTACGAATATTACTTTTTCGGCTGGTGAAATCGGTCGCCCCGATGTCAGCAGTTTCAACATCCCTATCCTAAATATTACAGGTGATAAAGTACCACGCTGGATAACTTTTGTGCAGGGATTTCAGCCAGTGAGGAGGTAGGGATTTGTAAGATGTAAGGTGTGTCATAAGTAAAATTACTCTTTCATCTAAAATCAATCTCAATTTGACGCACCCTACATCTAAGCCTTGTGATTAAAATATTTTTATTTATCGTTATCATTGATTAATTTTTTATCAAACTCAATAACATCAGAAATTGTTTCTAAATTTTCAATTCTAGCTTGTAAAATTTGAAGTTTTTTATCATTTTCTGAATTTATGGGCTTTCCAAAAAACCAAATAGATGCAGTGCTTATAGTAACAGAAATAAGCACTGCAAAAGGCAGGAAAAAACTATTTTCTGTAAGAGCTAAAATTGGCACACAAGCTAAGAGTGAAAAGATAGATAAAACCCAAATCCAAATAGTTGCTATTAGACGAGTATCTTTTTTTTGTTCGCCAGAACCTAAGTGAACCATCAGATTTTATCCTTATCTACTGTATTAGCTGAAGTGTTGCCGATCCTTCCTACTGAAAAAAATTAAATTTATTAGGGAGTAATTTCTACATTTTGAGGAGGATGTAACAATTCCCAACCTTTATAGGCAAGATAACCAACACTAACAGCAGCTATCACAGGAACCGAAGCTGAAACTGCTAATCCAGCGACCATTCCACCACCTGCAACGCTACCAATTGCCGCTAAACCTGAAGTAACTCCAGCGGCACTTAGTCCAGCGACCGAACCAGCACCCGAAACAGTGGCAATTGTAGTTGCACTACCACCAAGAGCTCCAACAACCACTCCTGCTACAAAGGCTTCAGCTTTACCTGAATCACCTGGCGGATGAATAATTACTGTGGTATTATTGGTATTATTGGTATTAGTAGTTTCATTACAAATTAGATGGTCTGTATGGCTCATTTTGTCTGTCTCTATAGTACAGAAAATAGTTTCACCTGCAGCCCATGCCTGGTTAGAAAGTATAGGAACCTGGATAGTTAGGAAGAACACAGTCAGAGTTATGACGGCAACTAAACGATGCCAAAATTTTTTTGATTTCACAGTTTATATTCTCCTATTAGGTGCAAAATTTACGATTTACATATTCTTAGTATAATTATATTGATTAATATTTACCTTTGACAACTCAAAACCGTAGCATTCAGTATCCAATTTTTCTAACCATCCCGAACCAATTTAGTATAATTGGTACAATTCAGTTGACAAAGTAGGATTTAGTAGGATATAGTTCACTCAACCGCACTCAACCCTGACCCATGAATGTTGAAGATGTCGTAGAATGGGTGAATAATTTGATTGTTGACAAAACTGGAGAACATCTCACACCCCTACACGAAGCAATACTAACGGGTGTTTGGCAAAGGCAAAAATATCCTCAAATAGCTAAAGAGTTTAATTGTAGTGAATCTCACGTTAAAAAAGAAGCTGCTAAGTTATGGGAAAAGTTGCGTGAGGAGTTAGGAGAAGACCTAAATAAATTTAATGTTCGTTCTAAGTTAGAGAAAAAGCATCGGGTTTCTCAAGCTTCTCAATCAGGTCACTGTTTATTACAAGTTGACAATATTAATATTGGCGGTCAATTTATACAAACTATTAAAGATACAAAAACGCCCTCGCCCAATCCCCCAGATTCTCCCCAAAACAAAAGTCAATCCCCAATCATCGATTTAACAGACGCACCCGAATTAACCAGCTTTTACGATCGCACTTCCGAACTCTCCACCCTCAAACAATGGATATTACAAGCCCACACCCGCCTGATTACCGTCTGCGGCTTAAGCGGAATCGGCAAAAGCAATCTCGCCCTCAAACTCATCGAACAAATTCAAACCGAATTTGATTGCATTATTTGGCGCAGCCTCAGCCACACACCCACACTCACAACCCTCCAAACCGAACTCAAGCAATTGTTTGGGCGATCGCCACAAACCCCATTACCCACAATCATCGATTATTTTCGATCTTCTCGCTGTTTAGTAATCCTTGATGACGTACAGAATATTTTTAAAAGCAATCAATTAGCAGGTCAATATTTAACAGACTATGAAGACTACGGCAAATTTTTCAAACAAATTGCCACATCCTCTCATCAGAGTTGTTTAATCCTCCTGAGTTGGGAAAAACCCAGAGAAATAACTGCTTTAGAAGCCGGAAACAAAGCTACACAAACCTTACACCTCAAAGGGTTATGAGAACAAGCGGCAGAAATTTTTAGAGAAAAAGAATTGACAGATGAGGAAAAATGGCCAGACTTAATCGGCATTTATCAAGGTCATCCTTCCTGGCTAAATATCATCGCCTCAACAATTATCGAATTATTTGACGCTAGCGTTTCCCGGTTTTTAGCCAATAAAAATGATATTTATTTAGGCGATTTAGAGCCACTTTTAGAATCTCACTTAGAGCGTTTATCGGAATCCGAAAAAAATGTAAGCTACTGGTTAGCAACTCAAGATGAAGCTGTAGATATTTCACAACAACCTGCTGACAGTGAATTATCCAAATCTGAATTTTGGCAAGCCATACAATCTTTAGCGCGGCGCGGCTTAGTGCAAAAAGTGTTAGTAGGAGGGCGATCCAAGTTTCAGATTAATCGTGTATTTCAACAATACATTCATTCAATCTAAGTAACATTCCACCCCTTTATATTTCTTAGTCTGCGGAGGCAGACTTTGTTTGACAAGACGCGGTTTCAACCGCCGGGTTTATATAGTAGCGGTTTCAACCGCCGGTACTATCTTAACCCAACGCGAAAAGATTGCCCCATCGCTTGAAATTCTTGAGTTTCTTCCCGCTGTAACTGCTGTCTAATTTTGGCAAATTTCCTAACTGTTTCCACAGAGTACAAGCGTTCTCCACAGCTTAGGCAAACTTCAGCGGATACTTTTAAAATAGCAGTATGGTTGCCACCTCGTAAAAGTTTCTCGACTTCTTTTATAACTATTTCACCGCCACAAATAGGGCATTTTTCTACAGATAGCATTGTTAATTTCTCCTTTGTATCCAATTAATCCATCGATTCGCATCGGGGCGATAAACTGTAATTAGGATGGCTAGTTTATTACTAGGAACATAAGACCAAACACTGTGAATAGGATCGCCTCTAAAGCTTTCACCATAGATTAAGTATCGGGGATAAGGTTTTTCTTTGGGATAATTTTCGATGATTTCACCATAAAGGACGGAAAAGTAGATTTCATCAAATGAGAGACTATCGTTCTCTGCTTCTTCGTCAGCATGGTCCGTAATTCGCACCCGATTTTCTAATATTGCTTCTACGATATCGTTGAGATTCATTCGTTGAAAGTTAAATCTTACATAACCTATGGATGGTTTCACCAGCTCCAAAAGCAATTAAACCATACGATCGCACTTCTCAACTTCTACATCGATCGCATAAAAGCATTCACCGCATCATATTGATCCGCCATCCGCGAATAAAACTCGATCGATCGCAAATCCAACTCCGGCAAAACTTCACTCTTGCTCACCAACTCATACCCCGTTGGACGCAAACAATAAACCGAAATTACCCCATCCTCCCAAAACCAAACCTCCCGCACACCCACCCGACGATAGATTTCCAGCGTATCAATTCCACCACTCGTCACTGTTATCTCGATCGCCAAATCTGGAACCGACTTGCGCGTACCCAAACAGTAAGACTCATCTGGTTCCTTCCGTGCACCCAACTCCTTCATCCCGATAGTTGTACTACCACGGGCATAAAAACGAATGTCCTTCGTCCGCATATAAACCTCTAAAACCTGACCTAAAGTTTTTTTAGGTTCTTCATGTTCCTCAGAAAAAGGAGCCATAATTTCTAAACACCCATCCAAATAAGTTAAACGCGCCCCAGTGTCCGCCAAATCTGCATCCAACTTTTCCAGAGTTTCCCATGTCACGTTTGACAGAAAAGCCGCACCTGTACCCAATCCTGCTTTAGAAATTGCGACAACCATTTGACTCACCTTTTACGATCGCTTTTCCATATTAGCGAATATTAGCTGAAAACTTAAATCAAATTGCTCTAAAATTTCGCAGTACAATCAACAATAACTGCACGGAAAAGACGATGAACAAAATAATAACTGCTACTGGTTTGCCTCCTGTATTCCCTGAATGTACCGAATTGCCAGAGGAAGACGGTAGATTTCTAAAAAATTTTCAGGAGCACCCCAGAGCATCATTCTGACAGATTCGATCGGGTTAGTTGTCGAGTGACTGCATCCAGAGGGACAATATGCGATCGGGCAAGATTGTGGCATTTACTGGCGAGAAACCGACCCGCCAGAGAAAGGCGCAGAAACACCGGATTGGTTTTATGCGCCCAACATACCAGCAACTCTCGACGGTTTTCGCCGCTCTTATGTACTTTGGTGGAAATACATGGCTCCACCCTGTAATAAGGGGGGAATAAGGGGAGTCAATTTGACTTTTGCAACTCGACTAAACGCCAGAGAGAGGACTCGCATTCCGAACGATCGAACGAAAGACGCCCAATTTCCCAACTCTCCTCAATCGATCAGCAAACTCGGAGAAGTCAGCACAAAGACATCCCTGGTTCCCACCCCTTCCAATTCCGGTTTAATCGGCGTAGTAAAGTGGAAAAATTGGTGGTCGTCAACCAGCAACAAGTCTCCCGGCTGCAGAACTTTATTAAAAACAGGCTTCTCTTTTTTAGCCAAATACAAATGCGTTTCGCCGCCCACAACATTAGTGCGATCGACCGAGAAAATCCCGATAAAATCAGTACCGTCTTGATGAATGCCTTCCGGTGCGGGGTTGCCAAAATTGTGCGGCGAACAAGTCGTCCTGATTTGATGCACTCCGATTTCAGCTTCCGGGTGAATTTTGCAGGAGTCGAAAAAAGCAAAAATTAGTTGTTTGAAGTTATCGAAGGCAATTAGCCGATCGTCCAATTCAGCAAATTCCCGCCTGATATCACCCGCTACCGGATTGTATTCTTTACTTTGAAACAAATAGCCGTGAGGTAACTTAACTAAATCATTTCCGTTGACTGCAAACCGCGACAATCTTCTCGAACGATACTTACCTTTGACATACGGATCGACAGGCATATCGTCAAAAAACTCCTTGAAACCTTCTAGCTTAATCGAGTTTACTTTTTTAAAAGTAAACATGAAAGCATAATCCAAATGAATGGATTCTAATACCGTTTTCATATATTTTTCTCCCTGAAGCCTTGCTCCCCTCCCTAATTTTGCCTTAAGGAGGTGTATGTTTCTAGTCTAGCTTAGGTTTTTTGTAAGTGTCATCAAAAAAAATACAAAAATTGCAAAGATATCGTAAAGATGGCAAACGATATTCGAGCGACGCGCACAGGAATTCATTCCCGCAATCTAAAATCTAAAATCTAAAATCTAAAATCTAAAATCGATCGACCGCCTTCACCAGCGACTGACAGGCCCGCAGGAAGACGGCCACATCCACCCCAAGTGCAACGTACTGAACGCCAGCATCAATCCACTGCTGGGCGATTTCGGGGTTTTCGGCAAAAGTACCCGCCGCTTTGCCTGCACTGCGGATGGTTTGTACCGCCTCCTGCATCATGTCGATGACTCGGGGATCGCGCACTTGGCCGGGAATGCCGATCGACTGCGACAAATCGTAAGGCCCCAGAAAAATCACGTCAACCTGCGGCACAGTAACAATTTCTGCCAGATTCTCGATACCGCCTTTACCTTCGACATGAATCACAACTAACGATTCTTCGTTGAGTTTGTCCGTGATATTTGTACCTGCGGCGGTGTAAAGTCCCGCCCGCGTAGCAAAGGAAAGGCCGCGCGAACCCAGAGGACTGTATTTAGCACTTTTGACAGCCATTTCCGCATCAATTTTGCTTTCAATTTGAGGTACTTGAACGCCCGCGCTGCCGATGTCGAGAGCTCGTTGAATTTGCGGCCCGTCGTTTTTGCGGACGCGAACAATTGGTGCAATGCCGGTGCAGTCTGCCGCGCGGCACAAATCTTCAGCAGCAAGCGGGTGCAACGGGCCGTGTTCCATGTCGATGACGGCAAAATCAAATCCAGCGTGACCGCAGATTTCTATGAATGCTGGATAGGCGCAGTTCATGAATAAACCGAGAACAGTTTCGCCTTGTTTTATTTTTTGTTTGAGTTGGTTGTGACGCATAAATTTGATGGTTTTTTTAGCGCAGATGAACGCGAATTGACGCGGATTTTTTTAGATTTTATAGAGCATCAGAATAAGTAGGAATAAATTGATTTATGTTAAAAGAATTGATAGAAGCTTTTTGGCTGCTTTTGCTTCTATTTTAAAGGGAATTAAGCACAAAAACCAGACCAAAAAAAACATTCCTAGAATTGGCAAAAATATTGCTCCCACCGATGGTTCGACAAACCAAGCAAATAAAGAAAACGTTCCAATACTGCCAGTAGTCCACAGCCAAAGAATCATCAATCCTAGCACGATTTTATGCAATACCATCCTGATTTTGATGGAACAACCGAACGGTTGAGAATCGATATTTCCTTTGATAATTGGCAAAAATAAATTGCGGCCGATCGCAATGCGATTGATTTGGAAGGTATTTCCCGAAATTGTGCCTTCATAAGGTTTGGCAGGTGGCGGGGCGAAGGGTAGAATGATTCTAAAAAGTTTGGGAGGAGTGACAACTTCGTCCAACCTTTGCAAAACTTCAGAAAAAGTTAAACTTGTCGTAATTGTTAAACTCTCAAAAAAAATCAACGCTCTAAAAAATTTGACTATTTTGAGCACAAGCTCGCTCCTGATTTTAGATAGTGGTAGATGGTATTAATTCCGATTATATAAAACAATTTTGCCGTGACCGCACCGCAAAATACCAGTATACTGCAAAACAAACATTTAAATGCTATGAATATTTTTCGCTGATGTCAAGATTAATGCCCCAACCAGCGATGAAACTGCGACGGTATCTATTGTCGCTCAAAGGTCGATCGCCCGTCAGCTTCACCCTCAGCCTAATTACCTCAATCTCAACTATTACCCCAACATTACCCGCGCCGACTCGCCATCGAGACAATCAACTAATCGGCAGTTAAAAAGGCTTGCTAGCGTGGCGCACAGCGCACTTCACCGACATTATTGATTTGCCGGTCAAATTTCCTCTCAGGGAACTTCCGCACTGGATCGACCTGCATTGCACTCCTTCCCCAAATATCTTAAACTTATCTGCTATAGGGTGTGTTTAGCTGTATAACATCTGCGGTTTCTGCATCAATAAATGATTTAGACGATTCAATTCAGATGAAAAATCGAGTCAGTTTCACCTTGCGTTAGTTTTTATTAGAGTTAGTTTTGATAGTCGATTAGTGCTACAATAAAAAATAATTTTTGCTAAAATTATGTTGTTTTAAATATGCCCGCAACTACTCTAACTAAGTTTGTTTGATAAGGATTTGATATTTTTTGGGCTTTTATGCCCTTCGGAAATTTTGGGTGTGTTTAATGATTTTGTCTGATTTATGCAAAACTTCATCAAAAGTTAGATTGCTTGAAATTATAGCGGTTATCAAAAAAGTGAAGTATGCCCAATGCCCAATCCCTCCGCTTCGCTCCGCCCAATGCCCAATGCCCGCTCCCGGATAGTACCTCATCTTTCTGAAAAAGGCTATATACCAATCTAAAAATGTAGCAAATACTTATAAGATTTAATGATTTTGCTCGTTGACTTAATCCTGATATTCAAACTGTGTTTTGTTGTTAAAATTTGTCTAAAATAAAACAACTGCCCCGATCGCACCGGGAAATACCAGTATTATAGAAATTCATTCACTTTTTGGTCATTGGCTGTAAGTGTATTGATTTGTGTTAAAATTTAACCTAAAATTTCTGATGAAACTTCCGAAGTATATGTTTTCGCTCAAAGGTCGATCGCTCGTCACCTTCACCCTCAGCCTAATTACCTCAATCTCAGTTATTACCCCAACATTCGCCGCACAGACTCGCAATCCCGACAAAGAGGAAACTTGCGACATTCTCGTAGCAGGCGGCGGGCTTGCAGGTGCGGCTACCGCCTACGAAGGTTTGCTGGCGGGGCGCACCGTTTGCATCACCGAAATTACTGACTGGGTAGGCGGTCAAATTTCCTCCCAAGGAACTTCCGCACTCGATGAAAGAGAAACTCAGCGATCGCTCTTATTTTACCCCCGCGGCTACCTAGAATTGCGGCGGCGAATCAAAGAACATTACGGGAGACTAAATCCCGGCGGCTGTTGGGTTAGCTATTCCTGTTTCATGCCCTACGACGGCCACAAACTTTTATTTGGCATCTTGCAAGATGCTGCCAAAAAAGGCAATGGTAAGCTAAAATGGTTTCCCAATACCATAATTAAAGAACTAGCAATTACTCCGGCTGTGGCGGAGAATGCCGTTGGCGGACAACAAATTAAAAGTGCGATCGCCATTCAACACAAACCCGCCCAAAACACCCCGCCAATCAACACCGAAACCCTTTCTACAACCATCGAAGATGCCTACCGTTACGAAAATTCGGCGCGATTTAACAAAACTATTATTCGGTTTATTCCCAAACCACCTAACCAATCAAATTCAAAACCTAGAGGTGCCGATTGGTTCGTTGTAGATGCTACCGAAACAGGCGAATTAATCGGACTTGCCGATGTTCCCTACCGCCTGGGAATTGACCCGCGTTCCCCTCTCGAACCTTCCTCCGCCAGCCCCGAAGGCGACCCTTACTGCACACAAGGTTTTACCTACACCTTTGCGATGGAAGCAACGAAGGAACCGCAGCAGCATCAAATGCCGTCTTTCTATCAACAATACGCTCCTTACTACAGTTACGAACTGGCGAGATTAGCCAGCTTTCCGCTAGTTTTCAGCTACCGCCAAATTAAAACCATGAGACCGGATGAGCCGCGCCCTTCCGACCCCAAGAAATTCCCGATTTATCCTGGGGATATTTCCATGCAAAACTGGACTTGGGGGAATGACTACCGTCCCGGTTCTGCTGAGGATAATTTAATTTATTCTCGCGCGCAATTGGAGGCTAATGGTCAACTGCAACCGGGCGCATGGATGGGTGGTTTACGAACAGAAACTTTGCGCCGCGGCGAAGAAAATGCTAAAGGATTTTTTTACTGGTTGGTAGCAGGAACTACTGACTCGCAATTAGGTAATGGAGTGAAAAAGCCTTATCCAAACAATCGTTTTTTGAGCGGTTTGGATACGCCGATGGGGACTGTTCACGGACTTTCTAAATATCCTTATATGCGGGAAGGCAGGCGGATTGTTGGGCGGCCGACTTTGACTCAACCTCAAGGTTTTACAGTGTGGGAAGTTGATATGTCTCGGACTGACTTTAGGACGGATTTTTACCGCGAGAATTTGTCGGAAGAAGAGTATCGAAATTTGTGGTTGGCTGTCGGTGGTTTGAACGCGCCGGCTTTGGCGGTGGGAAGTCAGACTGTTGAGGAGACAAAATCGCGATCGCGCGCCCGGATTTATCCTGATAGTGTGGGTATCGGTCATTACGCGATCGACTTTCACCCCTGCATGACCAACAGCCCGCCGGAAGCGCCGGGAAACACCGAACGCGAAGGCACTCGCAAAGGCCAAGGGCAAGCTTATCCGTTCCAAATACCGCTGCGGGCAATGATCCCTCAAAAAATTGATAATATGTTAGTTGCGGGTAAAAGTATTGCTACTAGCCACACAGCGGCGGCGGCTTATCGAGTGCATTCTTTTGAATGGTCTGCCGGCGCTGCGGCGGGCATTACCGCTGCTTTTTCCCTAGAAAATCGGATTTTACCCTATGAATTAGTAGACGAATTACCCGCCCGCGAGCCGAATTTAGAGGCTTTGCAATTGCGGTTGCAGCAAGATAAAAACCCGATCGCCTTTCCGGGTACTTCTATCTTCAATAGTTCGTGGCAAAATTGGAAATAATCGCACTTGGTAAGTAGATTACTATCATAAACACCGATCGCGCGATCGCGCGATCGGACGACCGTCCGTTCTCCGGCTGCAGACTAAACTCCGCACTACAAACCTTACTTATTGCGGTAAATCAACAGGATATTATATTACCCGATCCATGCCAATTTAGCATCAACCTTTTGACAGAAGCAATCAGCCACTAATTTAGTCAAACAATAACAATACCATCTCAAAAAAACTGATTAGAGCGACGCTTGCCGCCCGCAAGCCAGATATCTTCCACCACCAACGCCTTCGAGCCGCGCCAAACCCATTCCAACTCCCCAAAGGTAACAGTAATGTCAACTGCACAACTAACAAAACCCAATCCAAATAATGTTTATGCCAAACAGCTACTCAGAACCTTAGTAGCTGTCAAAAAAGGAAACTTCTCAGCTAGGATGCCCATAGACCAAACAGGTCTAGCCGGGAAAATTGCTGACGAACTTAACGACATTATCGAACTCAATCAGAGAATGGCCGCCGAACTCGATCGCATCGGCGCAGTTGTCGGGAAAGAAGGCAAAATCGCCCAGCGGGCCACCATCGGCAACGTTGAAGGTTCCTGGGCAGCTAGCGTCAATTCTGTCAATACCCTAATTACAGATTTAGTGCAACCAACCTCAGAAACCGCCAGAGTAATTCGGGCCGTAGCAAAAGGAGATTTATCGCAAACCATCCCCCTAGAAATAGAAGAAAGACCACTCAAAGGGGAATTCCTTCAAACAGCCAAAATTGTCAACACAATGGTAGACCAATTGAGTTCCTTCGCCTCAGAAGTAACCAGAGTTGCTAGAGAAGTAGGAACCGAAGGCAAATTAGGCGTACAAGCAGAAGTGGAAGGAGTTGCAGGAACCTGGAAAGATTTAACAGATTCAGTTAACTCAATGGCCGGGAATTTAACAGCCCAAGTCCGCAACATTGCCGAAGTAACAACCGCTGTAGCCAATGGCGATTTGTCTAAGAAAATTACCGTCGATGTTAAAGGAGAAATTCTCGAACTGAAAAACACGATTAACGTCATGGTGGATCAGTTGAGTTCCTTCTCATCTGAAGTAACCAGAGTTGCTAGAGAAGTAGGAACCGAAGGCAAATTAGGCGTACAAGCAGAAGTCCAGGGAGTTGCAGGAACCTGGAAAGATTTAACAGATTCAGTTAACTCAATGGCCGGTAATTTAACAGCCCAAGTCCGCAACATTGCCGAAGTGACAACCGCTGTAGCCAATGGCGATTTATCTAAGAAAATTACCGTCGATGTTAAAGGGGAAATTTTTGAACTGAAAAACACGATTAACATCATGGTAGATCAGTTGAATTCCTTCGCCTCAGAAGTAACGAGAGTTGCTAGAGAAGTTGGTTCCGAAGGTAAACTTGGCGGTCAAGCAGAAGTTAAAGGAGTTGCGGGAACTTGGAAAGATTTAACTGATAGCGTTAACTTCATGGCCGGCAGTTTGACATCACAAGTCCGCAACATTGCTGATGTGACAACCGCTGTGGCCAAAGGCGATTTATCTAAGAAAATTACTGTTGATGTTAAAGGTGAAATTCTGGAGTTAAAAAACACCGTCAACACGATGGTGGATCAACTTAATTCCTTCGTATCAGAAGTAACCAGAGTGGCGCGGGAAGTAGGAACCGAAGGCAAATTAGGCGTACAAGCAGAAGTCCAGGGAGTTGCAGGAACCTGGAAAGATTTAACGGATTCTGTTAACTCGATGGCCAACAATTTAACAGCCCAAGTCCGCAACATTGCTGATGTGACGACTGCTGTTGCTAACGGTGACTTATCTAAGAAAATTACGGTACAGGTTAAAGGCGAAATCTTAGAACTAAAAAATACCATTAACGTGATGGTGGATCAACTTAATTCCTTCGCCTCAGAAGTAACGCGGGTGGCGAGGGAAGTAGGTTCGGAAGGTAAACTCGGCGGTCAAGCGGATGTCCGAGGCGTAGCAGGAACCTGGAAGGATTTAACGGATTCTGTTAACTTTATGGCCGGTAGTTTGACGGCGCAAGTGCGGAATATTGCGGCGGTGACGACTGCTGTAGCAAATGGCGATTTATCTAAGAAAATTACTGTTGATGTTAAAGGTGAAATCCTAGAGTTAAAGAACACTGTCAACACGATGGTTGACCAGTTAAATTCCTTCGCCTCAGAAGTAACCAGAGTTGCGAGGGAAGTAGGAAGCGAAGGGAAATTAGGCGTGCAAGCTGAGGTGAAAGGAGTTGCAGGAACCTGGAAAGATTTAACTGATTCAGTTAACTCGATGGCGGGGAATTTAACAGCCCAAGTCCGCAACATTGCTGAAGTGACAACTGCTGTGGCCAATGGCGATTTATCTAAGAAAATTACTGTCGATGTCAAAGGGGAAATTCTTGAACTGAAAAACACGATTAACATCATGGTAGATCAGTTGAGTTCCTTCTCTTCAGAAGTAACCAGAGTTGCGAGGGAAGTAGGAACCGAAGGCAAATTAGGCGTACAAGCTTATGTGCGCGGGGTAGGGGGAACTTGGAAAGATTTAACTGATTCTGTTAACTTGATGGCGGGAAATTTGACGGCGCAGGTGCGGAATATTGCGGAAGTGACGAAGGCGGTAGCAAATGGAGATTTGTCTAAGAAAATTACCGTTGATGTTAAAGGCGAAATTCTGGAGTTGAAAGATACTATTAATGTGATGGTGGATCAGCTTAATTCCTTCGCTTCTGAGGTGACGCGGGTGGCGCGGGAGGTGGGAACTGAGGGTAAATTGGGCGGTCAAGCTGAGGTGAAAGGAGTTGCGGGGACTTGGAAAGATTTAACCGACAATGTAAACTCGATGGCGGAGAATTTGACGGCGCAAGTGCGGGGTATTGCTAAAGTTGTGACGGCGGTGGCGAATGGCGATTTGAAGCGTAAATTAATCCTGGAAGCTAAGGGAGAAATTGCGACTCTGGCTGATACGATTAACGAGATGATCGATACGCTGGCGACGTTTTCCGATCAAGTTACTACAGTGGCGCGGGAAGTTGGAATTGAAGGGAAATTGGGTGGTCAGGCGAAGGTTCCGGGTGCGGCGGGGACGTGGCGAGATTTGACGGACAATGTGAATGAATTGGCGGCGAATTTGACTACTCAGTTGCGGGCGATCGCCGAAGTGGCAATTGCTGTTACCAGAGGCGATTTAACGAGGTCAATTTCCGTCGCTACTGAAGGAGAAGTTGCCATTGTCAAAGATAATCTAAACCAGATGATCGCCAATCTCCGGGAGACCACGCATAAAAATACTGAGCAAGATTGGCTGAAAACAAATCTGGCTAAGTTCACTCGAATGCTACAAGGTCAGCGGGATTTAGAAACAGTTTCTAAACTAATTTTATCTGAACTGACGCCGCTGGTTTCTGCTCAGCATGGTGTATTCTTTTTGATGGAATCTATAGAACACGATCCGTTTCTCAAACTGTTAAGTACCTACGCCTACCGGGAACGCAAGCATCTAGGAAATAGATTCAGTTTAGGCGAAGGTTTGGTCGGACAGTGCGCCCTGGAAAAAGAACGAATACTGTTGACGGAAGTACCGGAAAATTACGTTAAAATCAGCTCGGGATTGGGAGAATCTTCGCCGCTGAATGTCGTGGTTTTACCCGTATTGTTTGAGGGACAAGTGACGGCGGTAATCGAGTTAGCTTCGTTCCGCCGCTTCAGCGAAATACATTTGACATTTTTAGACCAACTTACAGAAAGTATCGCGATTGTTTTAAATACAATTGCGGCGAGTATGCGGACGGAAGAGTTATTAAAACAGTCGCAGTCTTTGACAGAAGAGTTGCAAACTCAGCAAAGGGAACTAACGGAAACTAACAAGCGTCTCGAACAACAGGCGCAGTCGCTCCGCGCTTCTGAGGAATTGTTGAAAAATCAGCAGGATGAGTTGCAACAAACGAATGAAGAATTAGAAGAACAAGCTGAATTGTTGGCGCTGCAAAATAAGGAAGTTGAGCGGAAAAACCGAGATATTGAACAGGCGAGGGCGTTGCTGGAAGAAAGAGCCGAACAGTTGGCTCTAACTTCTAAGTATAAGTCGGAGTTTCTGGCAAATATGTCTCACGAGTTGCGAACTCCGCTGAATTCGCTGTTGATTTTGGCTCGATTGCTTTCTGATAATCCTGACGGCAATTTGACTTCTAAGCAAGTTGAATACACGCGCACTATTTATTCGGCGGGAACTGATTTGTTAGAGCTGATTAATGACATTTTGGATCTTGCTAAGATTGAATCGGGCACGATGTCGGTGGATATTGAGCAAGTTTTGTTTGGGGATTTGCGAGAGCATTTGGATCGAACTTTCCGCCAAATCGCTCTGGATAAGAAGTTGAGTTATCAAATAGAGCTTGATGCTGGGTTGCCAAAAGGTATCTATACTGATGCTAAACGGCTGCAACAAGTTTTGAAGAATCTTCTCTCTAATGCTTTTAAGTTTACTGAACGGGGTGAGGTGAAGTTGCGTGTCGAAGTAGTGCGGGAAGGGTGGAGTTTAGAAGTTGAAGCTTTAACGAGTTCTGCTACTGTTTTGGCTTTCTCGGTTAGCGATACGGGGATTGGGATTTCTGATGACAAACACAGGGTTATTTTTGAGGCTTTCCAACAAGCTGATGGTAGCACTAGCCGGAAATACGGGGGCACTGGTTTGGGTTTGTCTATTAGTAGAGAAATTGCTAATCTGTTAGGGGGAGAAATTAAGTTGACGAGTCGCGCTGGTGAGGGTAGTAAATTCACGCTTTATCTGCCGCAAACTTATCAAGAATCTGGCATAATGAACGATCGCGATTCTGGAACCGACAACCCAACGCCCCAGTTGCCGCCTGGTGTTTCTGTGACAGTTCCTTCGCCGAATTTCCATTTGCCCATCGCGCCTTATCCGTCGGTTACAATATCTGATGACCGAGAAAATATTGAGAGTGGCGATCGCATTCTTTTGATTATCGAGGATGATGTCAATTTTGCTCGGATTCTGGTGGATATGGCGCAGGAACAGGGTTTTAAAGCTTTGGTTGCTTTGCGGAGCGATATCGGTTTGGCGATGGCGCGAGAGTTCAAGCCAACTGCGATTATGCTGGATCTAAATTTGCCTGTGATGGATGGCTGGACGGTGCTCGATCGCCTGAAGCACGACGCGAGTACGCGCCACATTCCGGTTCACATTGTATCAGTTGAAGAAGGGCGGCAGCGCAGTTTGCAGTTAGGGGCGATCGCCTATTTACAAAAGCCTGTCAGTCATGAGGCGCTGAGCAAATCTTTGACTGATATTAAGGGTTTTGTGGATCGACCGGTGAAAAATTTGCTCGTTGTCGAAGACGACGCAACGCAACGTCTTAGCATTGTGGATTTAATCGGCAATCACGATGTTTCAACGACGGCTGTGGGTAGCGGTGCAGAGGCGCTAGAAACTTTGAAGTCTGGGCATTTTGACTGCATTGTGCTCGATTTGGGACTGCCAGATATGACTGGTTTTGAACTGATCGAACAGATCAAGCAAGAGCCGAATTTGAAAAGTTTGCCGATTATTATTTATACGGGCAAAGAGTTGACTAGAACTGAAGAAACTCAACTGAAGCGGATGGCGGAAACAATAATTATTAAAGATGTGCGATCGCCAGAGCGGCTTTTGGATGAAACTGCTTTGTTCTTGCACCGAGTCCAAGCAAATTTGCCGGAACCGAAGCGCCAAATGCTAGAGCAGTTGTATCAAACAGATTCGACACTTGCGGGCAAAAAAGTCTTGATTGTTGACGACGACGTGCGGAATATCTTCGCCCTCACGAGTATGCTGGAGCGCCATCTAATGCAAATTGTGTTTGCTGAAAACGGCAGAGAGGGCATTGCTCAGTTGCAAAATACGCCTGACATCAATATTGTGTTGATGGACGTGATGATGCCGGAGATGGACGGTTACGAAACAATGGAGGCAATTCGCAAGATGCCTCAATTCGGTTCGCTGCCAATGATTGCTCTTACTGCGAAAGCTATGAAGGGCGATCGGGAAAAATGTATCGAAGCTGGGGCATCTGACTACATCACGAAGCCTGTTGATACGGAACAATTGCTATCGCTGCTGCGCGTTTGGCTTTATAGATAATGGAAGTCATCAGTCATCAGTCATTAGTCATTAGTCATTAGTCATCAGTCATCAGTCATCAGTCATCAGTCATTAGTCATTAAGCTGTCGGATATTTAAATTGTATGTCAAAAAACAATTCCCCGTCTTGTGGGGTGTCCCGCCCGCCCTGAATATACAATTTAAATGCGCTACAGCTTAGTCATTAGTCATTGTGGATTGTGGGCTGTGGACTGTGGGCTGTGGACTGTAGGCTGTGGACTGATGACAAATCACAAATAACTAAGGACTAATAACTAATAACAAATAACAAATAACTAAGGACTAAGGACTAATGACTAAGGACTAATGACTAAGGACTAATGACTAATGACTAATGACTAATGACTAAGGACTAATGACTAATGACTAAGGACTAATGACTAATGCCCGAAACCCATGAACTTGAAACAATCGAAATTCAACTCCTACTAGAGGGAATATTTCGCTATTACGGATTTGATTTTCGTAATTATGCTCTTGCGTCTATCAAGCGTCGCATTTGGAACACTATTCGCTCGGAACGGCTCACTACGGTCTCTGGACTTCAGGAAAAGATACTCCATAATCCTGCCTGTTTAGAGCGTTTTTTGGTGGATGTTTCTGTTAATGTAACTACGATGTTTCGTGACCCTAAATTTTACATTAGTTTCCGAAAAAAAGTAGTACCGATGCTGCGTACTTATCCTTTTATTCGCATTTGGCACGCTGGATGTTCAACGGGAGAAGAAGTCTATTCTATGGCAATTTTGCTGCAAGAAGAAGGGCTGTACGATCGCTGTCGAATTTATGCTACCGACATGAACGAATTAGTGTTAAAAACAGCCAAGGCTGGTATATTTCCTTTGAAACAAATGCAAGAATATACGCAGCTTTACCACCAAGCAGGGGGCAAGAAAGCGTTTTCTGAGTATTATACTGCTGCCTATGAAAATGCTATTTTTGGGTCTTCACTTAAAGATAACATGGTCTTTGCTCACCACAACTTAGCAACAGATACTTCTTTTAATGAATTTAATGTAATTGTGTGCCGCAATGTGCTGATTTATTTCAATTCACAGCTTCAAGAGCGGGTACACAAGCTTTTTTATGAGAGTTTGGGAATGTTTGGAGTTTTAGGATTAGGACATCAGGAGTCTCTCACTTTTACACCTTATGAAAAAAACTATGAAGCAGTTGAAAGAAGTGACAAAATCTACCGCAAAATTAAATAAAAATATTTTTGAGATAGTGGTTGTTGGCACGTCTTTGGGAGGGCTAGATGCTCTGACTGTCCTGCTGGGAGATTTGCCACAAAGTTTTCCTTTACCTGTGGTTATTGTCCAACACCGCCATAAGACTTCTCCCAACAGGCTTACTGATTTTTTACAACAGAAAAGCTCTCTCCAAATCACGGAGGCCGAGGACAAAGAGCCGATCGCACCTGGCCGGGTTTACTTGGCTCCCGCTGACTATCACTTGCTCATAGAATTGCCTTGGGTGGAGAAATTTAGCCTTGATGAAAACGACGGTACAGCATGGAAGAGCGCGGCGGTGGAGCCGATAGACAATTCAAAATCCCCAATCCTCAGTCGCGTTTCTACTACATTTGCACTATCAACTGATCCTCCTGTCTGCCACGCGCGGCCCTCTATCGATGTGCTGTTTGAGTCTGCTGCTGATGCCTTTGGGGAGCGCGCTATTGGCATAATTTTAACAGGAGCTAGTTCTGATGGTACTGCTGGGCTGGCAAAAATTAAAGCTGAAGGAGGATTGACATTTGTGGAGGAACCGGCTTCTGCTTTTTGCCGGACAATGCCTGCATCTGCGATCGCAAATGTTGAAGTAGACTGGATTTTACCCCTTTCTCAAATCGCTCCCTGTTTGGTCAACTTGCTAACAATTAAAAATTAAAAAATTTATGAATGTGCAGCCCGAAGATCGAGTAAATGTCCTGATAGTTGACGATCGCTCAGAAAATTTGGTGGCTCTGGAAGCTATTTTGAAGAACCAGTCTTATAATTTAGTCAAGGCAAATTCAGGCGCAGAAGCTCTGAGATGTCTGCTTCATCAAGATTTTGCGGTAATTTTGCTTGACGTGCAGATGCCGGGAATGGATGGATTTGAGACAGCAACAATGATTCGCTCTAGAGATCGATCGCGATCGACTCCGATTATTTTTATCACAGCATTCAGCAGTAATGACACCCACGTATTTAAAGGTTATTCTCTGGGTGCGGTGGATTACCTCTTCAAACCGTTGGAACCGGAAATATTGACATCGAAGGTGGCGGTATTTGTGGAATTGTTCCAAAAAACTGCCGAGGTGAAGCGACAAGCAACAGAGTTAGCTGCTGTTAATAATGAACTCAGTAAAAGTGAAGAACGATTTCGGACTTTATGTGCTTGTTCGCCCCTGGGAATTTACTTAGCTGATGTTGCAGGCCGTTGTACTTATCTGAATCCCCGATGTCAAGCGATTTCTGGGTTAATTTTAGATGAAAGTTTGGTGTCAGTTTGGCAGCGTTCGGTTCATCCTGAAGACCGCGATCGCGTAGTAGCAGATTGGTCGGGTTGGATTAAAGAAGGTCAGGAATATTCGAGTGAGTTTCGATTAGCTGATAACGAAGATGTGCGTTGGATTAACGTACAGTCTTCGCCAATGTTTTCGGATTTGGGAATACTGCTCGGTCACGTTGGAACTGTTAGAGATGTCACAGACCGCAAGCAAGCAGAGGAAGAACGCGGCCGACTGCTCCGCGAACAAGTAGCGCGGCAAGAAGCTGAGAGAGCTAACCAGATGAAGGATGAATTTTTGGCTATTCTCTCCCACGAACTCCGTACTCCTTTAAATGCGATTCTCGGCTGGTCTAGGCTGCTTAGGGCAAAAAAGTTTGACCAAGCAACGGTTGATAAAGCTCTAGAGACTATTGAGCGCAATGCTAAATCTCAAGCGCAACTCGTTGAAGATATTTTAGATGTTTCGCGAATTCTGCGCGGAAAATTAAATTTTAATTTGTATCCGATTCAGTTAAAAAATGTGATTGAAATGGCAATTGATTCTCTGAAACCGTTGGCAGAGACAAAATCAATTGTGATAGTATTTCAAGCTGACTCAAAGGTTGGTAAAGTTATAGGCGATAGCGATCGCTTGCAGCAAGTAGTCTGGAATTTGCTTTCTAATGCGATTAAGTTTACTCCTGAAGGGGGTAAAGTAGATGTGCGGTTGGAGTTAGTGGGCGATGAGGCGCAAATTCAGGTAATTGATAGCGGAATTGGTATTAATCCTGATTTTCTGCCTTATGTTTTCGATCGCTTCCGCCAAGCTGATAGCAGCACAACGAGGTCTTACGGGGGTTTGGGGCTGGGATTGGCGATCGTCAGTCACTTGGTGGAACAGCACGGCGGTAACGTTAGGGCAGAGAATAATCCGGGCGAGGGTGCGAAATTCACGGTTTTTCTGCCAGTTGAGGGAAACGGGGAAGGTGCTGTTGATGATTGCTTTGAACTCGATGAGGTGTCAGAGGCTCTGCCAACTTTGGCTAATTTGCAATTGCTGGTGGTGGATGATGACGATGACACGCGGGACTTTTTGATTGCTGTACTCGAAGATGAAGGAGCTGTGGTGCGATCGGCGGCATCGGTGGCCGAGGCTCTAGCTGCACTGGAGAGTTTTTGGCCGGATGTGCTGCTGAGCGACATTGGAATGCCGCAAGCAGACGGCTATGAGTTAATCGCGCGGGTGAAAGAAATGGAAGTGCTGCGCGAGCGAAAAATGCCTGCGATCGCCCTGACTGCTTACGTGAGAGAGTCCGATCGCCGACAAGCGCTGGAAGCTGGTTTCCAGATGCACTTATCTAAACCTGTTGAGGTAACTAAGTTAATTGCAGGAATTGCCAACCTCGCAGGAATCCTCAGAAATCCGGTGGGCCTCAAAGCTGTTGCATCATTCAATTTAAAAGGCCACAGATCCGACGCTCAAAGGGACTCGGCGGTTGAAACCGCCTGAGAGTAAAACTATCGCCGATCGACAGCGACGGGGTATCTAAGCCGGATTTGGTAAGTGGTACTGCATTTAAATTGTATTGGGCGATCGGGCGGCACATCAAAAAGCCTCAAATCCTCAAATCCTCTCCCCCTCTCCCCCTTTCTCCCGATCCCTCTCCCCATATCCCCCTTTCCCGTGCCGATTACCAAGAAAAATATTAAACTAGCTGAAAGGACGAGCGATCGACAGTTCGGAACAAGACACCGGTGTTTCCCCAAAAAACCGGACATTTACCGTTTTTTGCTTTAACCTGCCTTTCAACTACAAAATTACCTGACATTCAATACATGAATATTTTTAGCAGTCTGCTTTCCGCGCCAACTAAACAACCCCAAGTCACAAAACAGCGTCGAGGCATTGAAATTAAGTCGGAACGCGAAATCGAAATAATGCGGCAGGCGGCGAAAATTGTCGCAACCGTACTGAAAGAAATTTCGCAAATTGTGAAACCGGGAATGACTACTGCTGATTTGGATGTTTATGCCGAAAAACGCATCCGAGAAATGGGTGCAACTCCCAGTTTTAAAGGCTATCACGGTTTCACCGGCTCGATTTGCTCCAGCATTAATAACGAAGTTGTTCACGGCATCCCCAGCCGCAAAAAAGTAATTCGTGCCGGAGATGTTCTGAAAGTAGATACGGGAGCATATTACCAAGGTTTTCACGGCGATTCTTGCATCACGATCGCAGTTGTGGAGGTGACACCGGAATCTGCAAAATTAATTAGAGTCGCAGAAGAAGCTCTCTATAAAGGTATCGAACAAGTGAAGGCTGGAGCTTATTTGCTCGATCTCGCCGGTGCGATCGAAGATCATGTCAAAAGCAACGGTTTTAGTATCGTTGAGGAGTTTACCGGCCACGGTGTCGGGCGCAATTTGCACGAGGAACCGTCGGTTTTCAATTTCCGCACTCGCGAAATGCCGAATGTGAAATTGCGATCGGGTATGACATTGGCGATCGAGCCAATTCTGAATGCGGGTTCTAAGTACACTCGGACGCTGGCTGACAAGTGGACTGCTGTAACGGTGGATAATGCTATGTCGGCTCAGTTTGAGCATACTGTGTTGGTGACGGACACCGGTTATGAAATTTTGACCGATCGTTCAAAAGTTTAAGTCGGAATAGTTCAAGAATAGACAAGATTGTAAAAGTCCTTTTCATCAACTTTTAGGGCGCAAAGCGGATCTTCGTCCCACAAGAAAAAAAGATTTTTGTGGGATGAGTTTTTAGCTGATCTGGGATCGATTAACCGCAATACTAATATTAGTTCGTAGTGCGGACTTAAGTTCGCACTACAAACCAAGCGTTTTTGCGGTTAATTGAGCGGATATGATATTATAGCCACTCCTAACTATTTTGGTAATCTTGTCTGTTGCAGCAAAACAAAACTCAAAACTCTTGAGTTGAACCACAATTTTTTGAATTGCTTCTATAGATGGAGTGACAATAATAGTTAAATTCAGCTAAGTTGACAGATAATAGCGATCAAACGTAAGGGTAACGGATATGTCAGCACGATTATTATTGGTAGATGATGAACCGGGCTTGCGGGAAGCGGTACAAGCTTATTTGGAAGATAGCAATTTTTCGGTTGAGGTTGCCAGTAATGCTCGGGATGGGTGGGAACTCTTGCAGCAGCACAATCCTGATTTGGTGATTTCAGACATCATGATGCCGCAGGTGGACGGCTATCAGTTTCTCAAGCAAGTGCGGGAAGATCCTCGTTATAAGGCTTTGCCGGTGGTGTTTTTGACGGCTAAGGGGATGACGGGCGATCGCATTCAAGGCTATCAAGCCGGCTGCGATGCTTATCTTTCTAAACCCTTCGATCCCGACGAATTAGTAGCAATTGTCACCAATTTGTTAGCGCGCCGCGCGGCTGCTAAGGAGACAGGCGAAAATGCTGAAAGTCCTGATATTGCTGCTTTGGCTAGCCAAATGGCGAGAATTGAGTCTTTGTTGAGCGGGCGAAGTTCGATCGTCCAAAGTGCTTCGCCGATTAAAATTGATTTGACTCCGCGAGAGCAAAGTGTTTTGGATTTGGTTGCTCAAGGTTTGATGAATAAAGAAATTGCTCGCCGTTTGGAAACTAGCGTGCGGAATGTGGAAAAGTACGTCAGCCGCTTGTTTAGCAAGACTGGTACTAACAGCCGTACTGAGTTGGTTCGCTACGCGCTCGAACACGGCTTGACTAAGTAGGATTCCTCTCGACTTTGCTTAGGGCTCTTCCTCCCCGATCTGCGTTACCAGGCTCTTCCTGGTAACGAGAATGCTGCAAAAAATTAAAAATGTTAAGATATAATTATTGACACATCTGCGGTGGGTATGGTATAGCAAATCAGCTAGCAGGCGGAAGCGCGGGGCTGCGATCAAACTTCTCACCGTTTTGACTCTGGGATTGACACTGGCGATCGAGCTCGGGAATTACTTAATTGGCAAACCTGACTGTTTAAGAGTTTTTACGTAGTAAACAGAAGTAGGAACCCTTGACAAAATACCCTCAGCCTCCGCCCGTGCAAACTTCGCGCGAAGTTTCAAAGCTCGAATTATATTTTATCTGACAACAAACTACTATTCATTAATAACAGGGATCTAAAGTAGTGGCGGATGTTGAATTTAGAGGAGAAAAATTTAGTTGATACCAGGAGGATCTCATGCGGAAAATTACGGCGCGACAAAGGATAAGTGCAATGATCGCACTGCCGATCGCACTAATGGCTAATACAAATCAAGCTTTGGCCGCCGATACTGTTCAGAAAATCGATCCAATTAAAGAAGTTTCAAGTTTTGGCGACGAGCTAGATTTTGAGATGGCGCTACCAACAACAATCGCCATTGAAGAAAGCGAGGATTGGGATCAACCTGATTTTTCAGCTACTAACTTAGATATGGAGATTACTAAATTTATGACAGAAAATCTGCCACTTATAACTATTGAGGAGCCGCCAGCCGTAGTTTATCTCAGTGCGGCCAGGGGTCAGTCCACCAGACAATGCCGGATTTCCGGGATATGTGAATGATTGAGTCAGATTTGTGCGGTTTGTGCGATCGGCTTTTCCAATAGGTATAATTCTCGCTGTGCGAGGGTAAAACAATCAGTAAAATCCAGCAGATTTTCCTGAACTTATGCGAATAACAGAGTATGTATTTTTTCGGGTATGCTTTAACTATATCTAGTAAAACAATCGGACAGTTTCAAGGCTTGGGCGTGGGGAGCTAGAAACTCGGTTTTTACGAGTTTTGGAAAAACGAGAAATATAAGAAGAAACCGGGTTTCTGAGTTTAGCACATTTGGTTCGTAGTGCGGACTTAATTCCGCACTACGAACGGTTTTGGATTTCTGAGGTTAGTCTGCGTGCACGATGACATAGATCGGGCTAGTTTTGTAGCAACAAACTCGCTTGTATCAAAGTGATATCCATGCTTAAAAACCCGATAATCCGTAAGGTGCTAAAATCCGTTCCCGAACTTTCTTCTTTCTAGAGCATCTATTCCATCATAATTTTCAAAGACTATGATTAACTCGCACTGCAGCCAAGACACCGCAGCACAGCAAAACAAAAGTTCGCTGCAAACTCTCTCTCGCACTCTGTCGATGTCTCAGGGACAATTTTCGCTGATTTTAGTGCGGTGCAATTATAGTGCCATGAAAGAAGAAACTCTACGGCTATTGCGAGAGGAGTCTGGGATTGAGATTCGAGAAATTGTCCTCCCGGCATCTGTTAAAACTCTTTACACGACGATAGAAACCGAACTTGACGGTAGCAGGCCGCCAGCTTTAATGGTGTTTGGATTGGAGTCGGTAAGTGCGATCGATCGCGTGCTGACTTCTACCAACTACGTCAGGGAAGAATTTCGCAATAACTTTCCCTTCCCCATAGTGCTGTGGGTGACAGACAAAATACTCAAAAAAATGATTCGGTTAGTAACAGATATCGAGACTTGGACGACAACAGTAGAATTTGTGCAAGGCCCAGACGAATTGGTAGATTTTCTGGCAAAAAGTGCCGATCGCATTTTTGCCAGCATTTTAGAAACTGGCAATTGGCGCTTAAGTAATTGTGCCATTCTCGGAGCCAATTCTTTGACAGAACTAGAGTCAGCCAGCCAAGACTTGCAAACTTGCAACATCAGATTAGAACCGGCCATCGAAGCAAATTTGCAATTTATTCGCGCCAGAGAAGAATATGCTTGTCACCGCATCGATGCAGCCATTAAATTGTATCAAAAAAGTCTCGATTTTTGGAAATATCAAGTAGCATTCTTGGGGACGCAAACAGAATTTAGCGAATTATTATTTACCGCTCACCCCGCACCGGTTTTAGAAGGAATTCTGCTATTCCACATCGGTCTTTGCTACCGCTTCCAAGCAGAAAAGAACCGCAGCGATAACCGTCCTTACTGGACAGAAGCTAAGAATTATTTTCAGGAATGTATTAATGTTTTAGAACGCGCGGGACAGTGGGATGCTGTTGGTACATTCATCAATCAACTCGGGGAAGTATTGCAGCATTTAGAAGATTGGGATGCACTCTGGAATTTAGCTATCAAAGCTCGGAGATTACATCAAAATATGAAAAATTCAGCAGTTAATTTAGCTCAAGATTATGGCTTTTTGGCTAGAGTAGCCTTAGAGCAAAAAAACTGGGAAGGGGCGAAAGAATGGGCTTTAATCGCTCTAGATGTTCTGAACTCCAAATTAAAAGCGACGGGACAGGGAATGCCTGTAAAATCGCAGCATAAAGGCTTGTATCTATTAATTTTAGCAGAGGCTCAGAGCGAGTTGGGCGAGATAGAAGAGGCGATCGCCCATTTAGAGTTTGCTCGCTCGGAAACCAAACCTTGCTACAACCCGCAACTGTATTTGCGGGTTTTAGAAATGCTGCGAGTAGTTTATTTTCAGCGGGGAGAATATCTCAAAGCATTTCAAATCAAGCAAGACTATCGAGGAGTAGAACATACCTATCGGTTTCGAGCTTTTATTGGAGCCGGAAAATTGCAGCCGCACAGAGAAGCGATAGATCCCGCCGAAACAGTTACCGCCGCTGCTACCATTGCTGACGAAATAACTGCTTCCGGTAGAGAACAAGACCTCAACCGATTGATATATAGAATGAACAATACACCAGACAAACTGACAGTAATTTACGGTCAGTCTGGAGTCGGAAAAAGTTCAATTATCACAGGGGGATTAGTCCCCGCTCTTAGACAAAAAAAGATAGAAATGCGGACTGTTTTGCCGATCGTCCTGCAGGTTTACAACAACTGGCCCCAGGAATTGACCAGACAGTTATCTGCTGCGAAAGCTGAAATATTCAATCTCGAAAGTTCTGAAGCAGTACCGAGTTCCGCAGAGGTTGATTTGACCCCAGCAGCAGGCGCAGTCAGTACAAATCTTGTTTCGACTGCGGAAAATCTGGAGATAATTAAGGATTTACAGCCTGTAGAAATAATCGTCAAAAAACAGGCGATCGAATACGAAAAAATTATCAAAGAACTGCAAATCAATTCCGAACATCTAGTGACAGTTCTGATATTTGACCAATTTGAAGAATTCTTTTTCGTGTGGAAAGAGCCAACAGAAAGGCAGATATTTTTTGATTTCTTGCGGGAATGTTTGAAAATCAAGTATTTAAAAGTCGTCCTGTCTTTGCGGGAAGATTACCTGCACTATTTGCTGGAATTTTCCCGACCAAAAAACCAAACACAATTCATCAATAATGATATTTTAGCGGACGTTCTTAGCAAAGATATTCTATTTTATTTGGGAAATTTTTCCCTAGCAGATGCGCGCTCGGTAATTTACACTTTAACTGAGCGATCGCAATTTAACTTAGAACCGGAGCTAATCGAAGAATTAGTCAAAGATTTAGCTGGAGAATTGGGAGAAGTCCGCCCGATCGAACTACAACTTGTCGGCGCTCAACTGCAACAAGAAAACATTAGAACTTTAAGCCAATATCAGGAACTAGGTAACAATCCTAAACAAAAATTAGTCGAAAATTTCCTCGAAGAAGTAATCAAAGATTGCGGCCCGGAAAATGAAGGGGCGGTGCGCCGAGTTTTGTATTTCCTTACAGACGAAAATGAGATTCGCCCCCTAAAAACTCGCGCCGAATTAGCCTCCGATTTAGCGACAGTTGCCGAATCTGAAAAGTTAGATTTAGTTTTAGAACTGTTAGTAAAATCCGGCTTAGTGTTTCAGTGGATGGAACTGCCGGCAGAGCTTTATCAACTGGTTCACGACTATTTAGTTAGCTTCATCCGCCAGCAACAGGAATTAGATAACAAGGCAGAATTTGAGGAATTGCGAAAGCAAAACAAAATTAACCGAGATGAAATTGACCAAATTCGCAAAGATAGAGAGCGAGATGCTTTGCTGTCGGAAGCTAGAGATAAACAGCGCCAAGCCCGAGACAAACAGCACGAAGCGGAAGCTCAACTTTACAAAAGTCGGAGATGGCAATTGCGGGTGGCGGTGTTGGGAGTGCTGGTACTCGGAGGAGTTTCGGGGATGGCATTCTATCAAGCAAAATTAGCAGAAAGCGCGCGACAAGAAGCGGAAACAAGTCGGACAGATGCCTTGAATTCGGCATCGGAAGCTTTGGTGGTTTCTAACGATCAAAATCAATTAGCAGTGTTGAAAAACAGTATCAAAATCGGTCGCGGTTCTCAGAAAAGTACAGCGCTACCTGTGGATACTAAAAATCAAATTACTGAGAGGCTCAGACAAGCTGTTTCAGGAGTGCAAGAACGCAATCGTTTCGAGCATCACGATAAGTCTGTTTTGGATGTAAGTGTCAGTCCAGATGGCAATTTTGTTGCTTCGGCAAGTGCTGACAAAACTGTTAAATTGTGGAGCAAAGAAGGTAAGTTATTAAAGACTTTTAAGCACGGCGATATTGTGACGAGTGTGAGTTTTAGCCCGGATGGGAAAACGATCGCGACTGGTAGTGCCGATCGCACAATTAAAATTTGGCAAGTAGATAATGACCAAAGTGCGATCGCTACTTTATCCGGCCACCGCGATATCGTCACCAGCGTTAGCTTCAGCCCCGACGGCAAAACCCTAGCTTCTGCGAGTCACGACAACACCGTAAAAATCTGGAATCTGGGAAACAAAAAATTGCTGCAAACATTGACCGGACACAAAGATTGGGTACTCGGCGTGAGTTTCAGCCCCGACGGCAAAACAATTGCCTCAGCAAGTGCTGACAAAACTATCAAACTTTGGAACCGACAAGGTAAAACCCAGAAATTTCAAATTAATCCCAAAACATTAACCAAACATTCTGACATTGTATACAGCGTTAAATTCAGCCCAAACAATCGAGAACTCGTCTCAGCCAGTGCCGACACCACAGCCAAAATTTGGAACCGAAAGGGTGAGGAAATCACAACTCTCAAAGGACACAACGATGAAGTTCTGAGTGCGAGTTTCAGTAGCGACAGCGAAAAAGTTGTCACCGGCAGCGCCGACGATACGGTAAAAGTTTGGAGTCGCAGCGGCACATTGCTAAGCACTTTTCGAGGAAATAAAGATGATGTAAGGGCAGTAAGTTTCAGTCGCGACGGCACGATTGCCTCCGCAAGTAAGGACAAAATGGTAAAAATTTGGCAACCGGACAGAACTCCGTTGAATCAGATTTTATATGGACACGAAGACTGGGTTTACAAAGTCAGTTTTAGTGCAGATGGCAAAACAATTGTTTCTGCTAGCGGAGACAAGACAGTGAGACTTTGGAACACTGATGGCAGTTTATTAAAAATCTTAAAAGGTCATCAGGATTCTGTAATTTGGACGAGCTTTTCACCGGACAATAAAACTGTTGCTTCTGCCAGCAATGACAAAACGGTGAAAGTTTGGAGTTTAGACGGGAAACTGTTAGATACTTTGAAGCATAACGGCGTTGTTAGAAGCGTGAGTTTTAGTCCAGATGGCAAGATAATTGCCACCGCCAGCGGTGCCGATCGCAAATTGTACCTCTGGCGCTGGAACGGTTCTAAAGCAACTTTGCTGACAAAACTCGATCATACCAATCCAGTAATTAGCGTTAGTTTCAGTCCCGACGGCAAAACTATTGCTACTGCTACGGCTGCTGACAACAAGGAAAGCGGGAAAAACAATGTGGGTGAAATTGCTGCAGAAAAAAAAGTTTACCTCTGGCAATTTAACGGTTCGTCGGCGAAGCGTTTGACAACTCTCAACCACGAAGATACGGTGAGGAATGTGACTTTTAGTCCCGACGGTAAGACGATTGCTGCTGCTTGTGCTGACAAAAAAGTTTATTTGTGGGCGTTTGATGGAACGGCGGCAAATTTAACTGAAAAACTAGACCACAGCGATACTGTGGAAAGTGTTAGTTTCAGTCCAGACGGGAAGTTGATTGCGGCGGCGAGTGCGGGAAATACTGTTAAGCTGTGGAATTTTAACGGTAGGAAAGCGCTGCTATCTAAAACTTTGGAATTGGGCGATCGGGTGTTGAGCGTTACTTTTAGTTCTGATAGCAAAACTCTGGCTTTTGCTAATAGGGATAAGACTATAATTCTCTTACCTTTGCAAAATTTGGAACTGAATAATATTATTGCTCGTAGTTGCGAATGGGTGGGAGATTATTTGCAGAATGACCCGAATGTTACTGAGGGCGATCGAATGCTTTGTCTGGGGTTTGGGAAGCAAGCCTTCAATAAAAAGAAGTAAACCCTCAAGGATTATCCCTCTCGAACTCGATTTTATGCGGATGAAGAAAAAGTTGCTTTCCGATGCTGCAAACCTAGCTTTAAATAGAGATTGAAACATCTATCTGTTGACAGGTTTTTTAAGCTGTAAAATTGCGGTAAAATTTTAGTCATAAATTTAAATTCTTTGGCGGTTCGCCCGTCGCATCAACCCGCAATTCAAACAAAAGGTAAACCGCATGGACACCAACTCCCAAAATATCCAACCCGTTCCGCCCTTCAACGAGAAAAATGAGGAAACACCAGACATTGGTGGCGGTTTACCCGTAATTGAATATTGGGCAGAACATACCTTGTCCCCCGAAGGCCCGAAACTTTGGAAAACTTTGCTTCACAATAGTGCTTGTTTGTCCTGTTCTTGGGGCACTGGCGGGCAGAAAGGAGGCTTTACTAATGAAGAGGGCGAAAAACTTCAGCGCTGCATGAAAAGCGTTGAAGCAATCTCCGCTGAAATTAAACCTGCTGTTAAGACGAGCTATTTTGAACAGCACAATATTGCAGAACTCCAGCAATTAACTTCAATGGAATGTGACAGGCTGGGAAGGCTGAGTTTCCCGATGATTTTGCGCGCTGGTTCGTCTCATTACGATCGCATTTCTTGGGAAGAAGTTTATCAAATTGCCGGGGATGCGTTTCGCAAAACCCCCGAAAGAGTCGCATCTTACAGTTCCGGTCGCTCTTCCAACGAGGCGGCTTTTTTACTGCAATTGATGATGCGGGCGATGGGCTCTAATAACTTAGCAGATTGTTCGGATTTGTGCCACGCTCCCTCAACCACCGGGTTAAGCGAAATGTTTGCTACCCGCACCTCAATAGTGAGTCTAGAAAACTTGAAGCAAGCAGATTGCGTCGTGCTCGCGGGCGCGAATTCTGCCTACAATCATCCCCGCTTCATGAACGAGTTGATTAAAATCCGCGACAAAGGCGGTAAAATAATTATCATCAACCCCGTGATGGAAATCGGGTTAGTCAAATTTGGTTCTCCAGCATTTCCCGTCAAGTCGCTCATCCCCGGTTCCGATATTTCCTCGCTCTACTTGCAACCAATTCCCGGCAGCGACACTGCCTTATTTGTTGGCATT
The DNA here is from genome assembly GCF_036700765.1 of Microcoleus sp. S1D4. NCBI lineage: Bacteria > Bacillati > Cyanobacteriota > Cyanophyceae > Oscillatoriales > Microcoleaceae > Microcoleus > Microcoleus sp. S1D4. The sequence continues at coordinate 125,822 of NZ_JAUBPP010000005.1, read as the reverse complement.
CAAAAATCTGTAATCGAACAAGGATTGCTGGATGAAAAATATTTGCAAGCCCACACCGAAGGCTGGGAAGCAGTAGTGCAGCACGCCCGCGAAACCGACTGGGAAACTATTACTACAACTTGCGGGGTTTCGCAAGCAGAAATTGAGGCAGCCGCCAAAATTATCGGCAATTCAAAGCGAGTTGTATTCGGTTGGGCGATGGGAATTACCCAACAAAAAAACGGCGTAGATAATGTTTTTAGCATCGCCAACACTGCTTTGATGACGGGAAATGTCGGCAAAACAGGGGCGGGATTAATGCCGGTGAGGGGACACTCAAACGTCCAAGGATTCGGCTCTATGGGCGTGACTGTGAATCTTAAAAAAGAAATCCAAGCCGCTCTCGAAAAGTTGTTAGATCGTCCCCTGAGCCGCGTTAAGGGTTACGAAACTCGATCGCTCATTGAAGCAGCAGATGCAGGCAAAGTCGATACGTTAATCTGTCTGGGCGGCAACTTGTACGCAGCCAACCCAGATTCAACTCAAGCAAAACGCGCTTTAGGTAAGATTGAAACTATTATCTACCTCGCAACCAAACCGAATTTAGGGCATTTTAACGGATTGGCAAAGCACAATACAATTGTGATTCCCGTGCTGAATCGCTTTGAAAACCCCCACAAAACAACGGTAGAATCTGGTAATAACTTTGTGCGTTTCAATGATGAAGGCGAAACTCACCTCAAAGAGGCTGACTTAATTCCAGAAGTGCATTTTTTGACCGAATTGGCGAGCAGAATTCACGGCAGTTATCCAGTAAACTGGCGCCAACTGCAAGATACGCGATACATTCGACAATTGATTGCTAAAACAATTCCCGGCTATGAAAAAATGGCCACAATTGATGATACAAAAGAGGAATTTACCATCAGCGAGCGGATTTTTATGGAACCTAAATTCCCCACTGATTCCGGCAAAGCCAAGATGTTTGTCGCGCCTTTACCAGCACTAAAATTACCGGAAATTAAAGATTTTGGTGTATCGGAATCGGTGCGCGGTTTAGTGGTGGCGTTGATGACGGGACGCAGTTATTCTCAGCACAATACTGTGGTTTACAAAATTGATGACAAGTACCGGGGAATGCCGCACCGAAACTGCATTTTGATGAATCGCGAGGATGCAGAAAGCGCGGGTATGCAAGAGCATCAGCGGGTGACGGTGCAGGGAAATGTGGGGAAAATGGAAAATGTTGAGGTGATTTACGGGGCGGTTCGTGCGGGTGCTGCTTTGATGTTTTATCCTGAAGTTAATGTGATTTTTCACCCAGAGATTGAAAAGCGATCGGGCACGCCTGCTTACAAGCGAGTACCTGCTTTGGTATACGCATAAATTTGGGATTAGTAGTAAATGTAGGGTGCGTCAGCTATGATTATTTTCGGAACAAACAATCTCCGACTGATATCAAATCCGGTAGCATCAGAATGATTCAGATATATATTCTCGGACTCTGTGTACTCTGTGTTCTCTGTGGTAAAATCATTCCGATGCAAGCGGAAACGATATGACGCACGCCCGGAATTGATGGTGCGTCAGAATTAGAGTTTTCCGGCACGATCGCAAATCTCGAATTTAACGCACCCTACTAATTTTGGTCAGCTCAAAAATCGGGGATTAATTGTTGATTTGCAAAGCTCTCCCGCGCCAAGTCCATCCCCAACCGGTTTCTGTTTTGATGGCGGAACCGATCGCAATTGCGGCAATTAACGCACCTCCCAAACCTCCCAACCACCAGTATTTCGTCGAACACTCGGAAATTTCGGCACCCAAGCGGCGCAAAGTGTAATGATGCCAAATTACGATTGCCGATAAACAAATAGTTAACAAGGTAATTGGTAATTGGTAATTGGTAATTGGTAATTGGCGATCGGTAATGATGTTAGCAATTTCGCCGTTAACCAGCAAAATACCTAATGCCAACCAGGGCATCGGATAAAGAAAAAACATTATGGCGGCCATGTAAACCATCATGCCCCAATTACGGTTAGCGCCGAGATACAAATTCTTTGTCCAGCCTTCCCACAAGGCGCTCCAAGACCGATACATCCGCACGGATGCCAAATTTGCCCCGGAATAAAGTCCGAGCTTTAAATTCGCACGTTTGATGCGTCTGGCTAATTCCACATCTTCGACAATTTCGCCGGCAACGGCTTCGTGTCCGCCGATTTTTTCGTAGGCCGATCGCCTAAATAGCATAAATGGGCCGCCTGCAAAAGCACTGTCTATTTTTGCAGGATCGTTAACAGCGGTAAAATCGAAGCAAACTGCTAAATGATTGAACATTAATGGCTGTACCAACCATTCGGCAAAACACTCGCAAACCAGGGCTGGCATACAGGTAAACAAGTCTATTTTCTCTGTTTCTGCTGTGGCAATTGCGGTTTCGATCGCCCCCGGTTTGAGCCGCACGTCAGCATCGATAAATAATAGGAAGTCTCCGGTTGCTACCTGAACAGCTTGGGCGCAGACCCAGTTTTTGCCGGCCCAATATTGGTTGGTAGGTCGCGGCTGACCTGCTAATATTTTAAGGCGGGGGTCGTTGAGTTCCTGTTGTAGGGTTTGGGCGATCGACTTAGTGTCGTCTGTCGATCGATCGTCTGCAATCAAAACCTCTAGGTTGTCCTCCGTCAGCGCTGTACTCTCCAAAATGGCGATCGCGCAATCCCGAATATTCTCAGCTTCGTTGTATGCTGGTACGATTACCGAAACTTTGGGGAAGAACCCGGTAGAGGGCTGTAACTGCTGAGCCGAACTGCTGTCAGTGCGAGGCGCATTTTGCACCGATCGGCGCAAATTCTTAGTGTAAGCTCTACTTACAATGAGAGAAAAAATTAACAGGGTTAACAATATCAAAGCGAACTGACCTCAAAATTTCGGTGCACAGTTTGTCTCCTTAAATATTAAAAAATATTAAAACAAAAAGCTAGTCGATCGCCCGGAAAGTTATTTTAGCGACCTCCTTTGCTATAATTTGTGAGCATCTTTGGCTTCGCCCGCAGCAAGGGGTCTTACCCCTCACCCGGTCAGCGACCTAAAAGCCGAGGATAAATATCAGTCAAGAGAGGATATGGCAATGGGCGAATTTCTGACAGTCGATGTGTTGGCGGACACGATAGCGGTACTCGGTGCGTTGGGTTTTTTCTTTTTAGGATATCAAGCTTTGCAGATGTTAAAAAGATAAAGTATAGCCTTTCTGTGCTCTGGTATGAGGTACTATCGGGGATCGGGCATTGGGCATACCTCACTTTTTTGATAACCGCTATATTAGGCAATTTACCATTCGGCGAGCAGTTGCGGTGGAATACAGTTAAATGCTGGTCGGGTGGGCATCGGGCTCGCCAAAAATCTGCAATTTAAATGTAAAATAACTGAGGGACCCAAAAACCGAAGCCCCCGACGCTATGAGTTTGGAAAGCCAACAATTTTAGACTTTTGTTCGAGTTTCCAGATGAATCTGTGAAGTAAATCTCAAATCTCAAATCTCAAATCGACGGACTTACTTACAACTCAAAACTACCGACTGTGAAACTGTTTCTTGCGAAAATCAACCAAAAAAAGGCTGCGTTATAATCATGGTGAGCCAACTTTTAGATGGACGCTATCAAATCATTGAAGTCATAGAAACAGGAGAATTTGGACAAACCTATCTAGCCAAAGATATTCGCCGTCCCGGTGAACCGCAGTGCTTTGTCAAACACCTGCGTCCGGGTACCAAAGAACCGAAATTAATTAATACTACGCGCCGTCTTTTCCAAAAAGAAGCAGAAGTTCTAGAAAAGCTCGGTCAACACGATCAAATTCCTCAGCTATTCGCTTATTTTGAAGAAAATGAAGAATTTTTCTTAGTTGAATCTTTTATTCCTGGTCACTCGCTATCAACGGAGATTGTACCGGGGAAGCCTTTAGCAGAAGAAAAGCTAATTCCTTTGCTGAAAGAACTGTTAGAAATTTTAGTGTTTGTACACGGACAGGGAGTAATTCACCGAGATATTAAACCGGCTAATTTAATCCGCCGCTATTCTGACAATAAGTTAGTGCTGATCGACTTTGGCTCGGTGAAAGAAATTCACATTGCTCAAAGACAAGCGCCGGTAACTGTGCGGATTGGGACGCTGGAATATATGCCGATCGAGCAATTTCAATACAACCCGCAACTCAACAGCGATATCTACGCCTTGGGAATGATTGGTATCCAAGCAATGACGGGTTTGCCGGCTTACGATTTGCCGAAACTGCGGGATTTGAAAAATTCTAATAAAGGCGAAATTGTTTGGCGGCATTTAGCAGTGTGTTCCCAAGCGCTGGCCGATGTTTTGGACAATATGGTGCGCTACGATTATCGGGAACGCTATCAGTCGGCGGCGGAAGCTTTAGCCGATTTGAGGAAAATTGGCGATCGATCGCGCGCGCGGATTCCCAAGCTGACAATATATCGCGAAGAAGTCGATCGGCGCAGCAGCAGCCGGGGTGACATTACAGTTGTCGGGCGGAGAATATTAGAAGAATTGCGCGTCAGTTTGGAATTGCTACCAGACGAAGCAGAGGCGATCGAAGATGAGGTATTGAACCCTTACCGCAAATACAGGCAAAAAGGCGAACGCTACGAACAATCGCTGCATGAAGCAATGCAGCAAGAATATCCCTTTTCTCTGGAAACTCGCGACGAGTTAAAGCGCTTGCAGCAAGTGTTAGGGCTTACCGACGAAGATGCCGCGAGAATCGAAGAATTAGTCGTTCCTAAATCTTTATTCGCTAAATTGTACAAGGCGATCGCCACAGTGTTGGACGGACACCGCAACCCCAACCCGAAAACAGAATTGCAGCCAACTCTGGCGGTATCCCCGGAGGTGGATCTGAACGGAAAAACCGATTTGTCGTTAGCGCAGCCCGCCCCTACGGGGGCTACGCCAACGGAGAGGATCGCGACTCCACCAGCAATTGTCCTCAAAGAACCTCGCAAATTCAATCCTTATCTCGCCGGAGCAACCTTTGCAGCACTCTTAGCGGCGATCGGCGGAATTTACGGATATCTCAAATGGCAAGAAGGCGAGCAAGGATTGCAACAAGAAGCCCAACAACTCAATCAAATTGAATCTCTCTATAAAGCCAGCAATTATGAAGGCTGCATCAACCAAATCCCCACAATTCCCAACACCAACAGCAGCTATGATTCCGCCCAAAAGTTACAGCAACAGTGCCAAGCAGGCCTACGCTGGAAAAACGCCAAAGTAAAAAACTTTGCCCAGCATTCAGATGCCGTCGGGGCAGTTGCTTTCAGTCCAGACGGGTTAATGTTAGCCAGCGGTTCAAAAGACAAAACCGTCCAAATTTGGGATTTAGCTACAGGCAAATCGATCCGCACTTTCGCCGGAGATTCATCCACCATTTGGTCGGTTGCTTTCAACTCAAGCGGTACAAAACTTGCGACAGGAACAGGTTTTTGGAGAGTGATGCTCTGGGATTTGAAAACAGGAGAAGGGACGCGCCTTCTCGACCACACAGCTTCTGTTTGGTCAGTCGCTTTCAGCCCCGACGACAAGCTGATTGCTAGCGGCAGCGGAGACAAAACCACGAAAATTTCGGATGCAGCAACTGGTAGTTTGATCTATAATTTGCCAGACCATACAGATTTTGTTTATTCTGTTGCTTTCACTCCCGATGGCAAAAGTTTAGTTAGCGGTTCTAAGGACAAAAAAATTACAATTGTTGATGTAGCAACGGGCAACTTGATCAAAACTCTTGAGGGACACGGCGACCAAGTGAGGTCAGTTGCTGTCAGCCCGGACGGCAAAACCATTGTGAGCGGTTCCTACGATGAAACTATTAAAATTTGGGATATCGAAACAGGAGATTTAATTCGGTCGATCAAGGGACATTCTGACGATATTGTCTCGGTGGCTATCAGCCCGGACGGAAAGTTTATTGCCAGCGGCAGCAAGGATAAAACTATTAAAATTTGGGACTTTGCTACCGGAGAATTGCTGAATACTTTGACCGGACATACTGATGAGGTTTATGTAGTGGCTTTTAGTCCCGACGGCAAAACTATTGCTAGCGGTTCTAAAGACAATACTATTAAGTTGTGGCTCAGGTAATTTGAAGGAAGAAGGAAGAAGGAAGAAGGAAGAAGGAAGAGGGAAGAAGGAAGAGGGGATCATCTCATTCTACTCGTTACCAGGCTCTGGCCTGGTAATGCAGATCTGGAGGCTCTGCCTCTATTATTTCAAGGGAAGCACAGCCTCTATATCTCAGTTCCCTGGCTGAAGCCAGGGAACCAGTTAAACAGATAATTGCGCTAGCGCTGCTACGGATCGCCTCTCATTTAATTGGAGTAATTAAGCTCATTTTCTAATGATTTGGGAAAGTGCCAAGCAGGTGTTTCTAATTCCTCCTCACTAGGAGAATTTTCAGTTGAGTCCTCTCGGACTTTAAAAAAGTAGTAGAGGTTCGCCACAGTTAAATCAGATATTTCTTGCAAGTTCGAGCCAGCTAAAGCTTGATAGCCAGTGGCGATCGCCCGCTGGCTGACATACAATTCGTATCCCCGGCGGATTTCTGGCTTCACAGCGAAGGCTAATTGGTCACGCAAGGATAGGAAGTGAGACTTGTGCTTTAAATTATCATAAACTGCGGGTTCCGCAGCTAATGCCGCGAATGCAGTGTGTACGTAGGTTTTTAAATCATCACCGCTGAGTCGATCTAAACTAGCTAACTGGTGCTGCTCTTTGGGAGACAAAGTTTGCATCCAATCAACCTCATTTTGCCAAAATTCTATTACACTTAAATCGTGACCCAAAATCCTAGTAACTTCGGGAAATAAAAAATTTAGTTCTGATTCCGATTGACATCCTTTAACAACAGTTAGAAGGTCTAGACGAATTTTTGATTGCAGTCCTAGGAGGCGATCGCTCGCCCTATCATAGGCCCGCTGCAACTCAAACGTGAGCCCGATCGCCTGCTCGATCGCCCAAACACATTCCATTTGCCGGATCTGTCCGGCAGAAGACAGCCCCTCCAACAAACTGGGACGCTCATAAATATTTAAAGCCTCAAACAGCATATCCCGCCCGCCACTAATTTCGGAATTCCGAAGTTTAATATCGGGCAATGTCAAAGCAGACTGACAGCGTTTGACAGCCTTAGAAAAAATATCATAACCGTTAACCAGTTTCTGACGGTGCATTGCAAAATTAGAGTCGTGAGCCACCTGAAAAATCTGCTGGATCACCTCAACTCCCCGCTCCTTGAGGATATGTCTGAGATCGATAAATCCGTCTTTAATTTTTAACTTTTGGTGCTTTGCCTCTTCTCTAATTTTTAATACTTGGTCGAAGTTTACTGCTGACAAAACCGTATTCGAGACAGCCCCAAGACCAATCACAGCAACAGTTGCTTGCATCACCGCCAAATTAATTTTTAGACAGTTAAGCATTCTGTATATTTTTTGAAACCCCTGATGAGTTTGAGCAAGCTGCAACGGTGCCACAGTCACGTACACGGGAGCTACCAGCGGCTGCACGGGCCCGCCTCCGGCTAACTGTGCGAGCAATCCTAAAACTCCGCGATCGGATAGAGTTGCAGTTGTTGATGGATAAAAAACTTTGGCAATCTCGACAAACTCCCCCGTCACCGGATCTCTAGCTGCCGGGAGCAATTTTCCTGTTTTGGCAGCAGGCTGTATCAGGCCGCCAGTATTGAGTCGATCCTGAGTTTCAGGGGTGAACAGATAATCCATATTGTGACACCAGTTTAAAAAAAGAATACAACTGATGAAGCCCGTGTTCCAAACCGTTAGGTCATCTGTCATTCCCCATTTCCAATTCTAAAATCTAAAATATAAAATCTAAAATGGTGTGACTCAGTTTGTATTCAAAAAAGCAGATGTTCTGTATTGTATGCTATTTAGGGAAATGAGGAAAAAAAGGAAATGAATGAATATCTCAAGGTATTTCAGGCTATTACTCAGTTTAGCGATCGATTGTTAGCCGACGAATATAAGTCCGTGGAAATTAAACAGTCAGCTACCCACCTCAACTTAGATGTGGAACACTGCGTTGACGAAATGAAGCAGTCTGCCCTCAGACTCAAGAAGTTACTTGAATTATGTTTCAAAGATATATCTCAGGCGGAAGATGTCTGGAATAGCAAGCCCAGAATTGCTGAAGCATCTCCTGTTGAGGTATGGGAGCAAATTGGCGAACTAAGCGGATGCGATGTAAGAATTCGCAGTTTAGGAAAACAGGGCAAATATGATGCTGTTGTTAAAGCTCGCAAAGCGTGGAGCGACAAAACTACCAAGTTAAAAAATCAGTGGTTTTTGTGGGACAAAAATTATCAAGTGTTTCAAAGAGATACTATCGGTTTTTTTGAACAAGATAATTTGCACAAAGAGTTGCGGAGTGAAGTCAATTACCAGGCGGAACGAGTGGTTTTGATTGTCGAAAATGAACTTAATTTAATTTTTAAAGAATTACAGTCGATTGATATCGAAAAGATTGAATTTTGTATAGAATGCTTCGACCTCCACAGTCAATTGAGATTTAGAGAGCGACTGCAATCAATAGGTGGCGAGATTGTGTCGAAGTTTACAGAACCTCTAAAATATTTACCGGAGTCTTATGCGAAAACTTTTAAAGAAACGCTGAAAGAGCCTGTAGAAACTCTGGTTCATAAAAGTAAATTGGGAATCAGTTTGATCGATTTTGAAGAGTCTTGTAAGGTAATTGAATCGCTCGTAGATGATTTGATATTAGAAATTTTTGAGGAGCGTGTGAAACTGGCAATTCACACAGTTGAAAAAACGATAATGTTCTACAATAATTTTTTAGAAAAGCAGGCTCGGTACCAGCAAGAAACAGCCCAAGAGCGAGTGGCGGAAAAAGATTGGATGGAATACCAGCGGCAGCAACTCAAGAAAATTGAGCAGTATATTGAAGCAGTTATTGGTTAGTGGTTAGTGGTTAGTGGTTATTGGTTAGTAGTTATTGGTTATTGGTTAGTAGTTATTGGTTATTGGTTAGTAGTTATTGGTTATTGGTTATTGGTTATTGGTTATTGGTTAGTAGTTATTGGTTAGTAGTTATTGGTTATGGGTTATTAGAACGAACAACTAATAATTAACAAATAACCACTAACAACAGTCAACAGTCAACAGTCAACAGTCAACAGTCAACAGTCAACAAATTATTGATATTGACCGCCGATTTCGTAAACGATCGCGCCCAAAGATGCCAAACTAGCTAAAATCAGCATTCCAGCGGGCATAAACTTGCGAGTTTTGACCAGGCGTACAATAAAGACTACTGCTAAAACAGCGGAGATTGCTGCTGCTAATGTTAAACCCCAAGTTTGTCCCATGAGTTGGGCGCTGCCGGCAAAAATTAGCAGCGAACCGCTAATCAGACCCGAAATGAGGGAGGCTTGGCTTTTGGCCTTGATGTAACCTATGATGCCGCCAATCAGTGTCAAAACGCCGTAGCCGATCGCCGCTGTTGTACCTAAATTCATTTTTAATCCTCACAATTTTACTCTTTGCATCTAAGTTTATACAGCGAGACCTGCTATTTCGGTCACAAATTGTTAGAAAATTTATTAAATCCAGTCAAGATATCTAACTGTTATACAATTGCCCTTATGTCAGCCCTAACCTCTGGTGCGATCGCCCAAATCCGTTACCTCCAACGCCAAGCAGCATCCCTGCTGCTGTATCAATCAGTCCTCACAAGCCCCACAGCTCAAGCCTTTCTCGACTTGCTGCAAGCTCTCCACCACAGCGAAATCAGCGCTTTAGACTGTCAGGTGGCTTACGGCAACTGGTTCAAAGTTCAGGCCGCTCAAAATCTGAGTTGGAAAGATGCTCTGATTTGGGAAATTCTCAAAGACGAAAATCCCTTTTCACGCAAGGCTCAACAAACAGATTTTGCGAGTTTGCCGCCCGCTTTGGTAGAGGCCGCCCGACACGATTTACAAGTGCTGCAAAATATTTACGAATGCAGCAGCGAACAGTTGAGCAAGTGGGTGCGGGTAGCGGGTCAACTTGACGTAGTGCCTCCGATTTGGCATTCCGAAACTGTAGCAGAACCGGGCGATAAACCCCTGTACGGACAACTGGAAAAATGGTCTGCTGCTGCGGAATCTTTGGCAGAATATTACCGAAAGTTTGGTACTGGTTTATTTGCCGAATATCGCGCTTTTAGCTGGCGTTCTGGGCAGTTGGCGGGTATTTCGCATCCCGATCGCATAAATTTGAAAGAGTTGGTTTGCTGCGATTGGCAGCGCGATGCTCTGGTGAAAAATACGGAGTTTTTGCTGGCGGGTTATCCGGCTTTGCACGTCTTGCTCTACGGGAGTCGCGGTTCTGGTAAGTCTTCTTTGGTGAAGTCGCTGCTAAATGAATTTGGATCTCGCAATTTGCGGTTGATTGAAGTATCTAAATCGGATTTGCAAGATTTGCCGCTAATTGTTGAAAAGTTGCGGGGAGTTCCTCAAAAGTTTATTATTTTTGTCGATGACCTTTCTTTTGAGGAAGATGATGATGCTTTTAAATCCTTGAAAGTGGTTTTGGAAGGAAATGTCACCGCCCGCTCTCAAAATGTGGTAGTTTATGCCACATCTAACCGCAGGCATTTAATTCGAGAGTTTTTTGATGACAGGCCTCGCCCCCGCGACGGAGATGAAGTTCACGCTTGGGATACGGTGCAGGAAAAACTCTCATTTAGCGATCGCTTTGGCTTGACTTTAACTTTTGAACCGGCGGATCAAAACACTTATTTAAGCATTGTCCGACATCTGGCAAAACTTGCTGGAATCAAGCTCGCTGCTGAAGATTTGGAGCACCGCGCTAAGGAATGGGCAACTCGTCGCAACGGGCGATCGGGCAGGAGTGCGCGGCAGTTTGTTGATTTCCTGAAAGCAGATTTAGCGCTGTTTGACAAGTAGATCGTCTGTACTCGAAGGGCGGGTTGTTGCTGAGATATACGAGGCAATTCAGGCTCTGAATCAACCCGCCCGACGAGCGCCGCCTGGTGAAATTAAAAATCTTAATTTTTTCATAATTTTCTTGATAATAAATAACTGACAAAATTTGATATGATTGGCTAAACTTCCGCAAAAAGCTCCAGAGTCCGAACCCGTCGGGACTCCATGAATCCACCACTAAATAATGAGGAAAATCTCATGGGTTTATTTGACAAAATATCGCAGACTCGCCAACAAACGGACGTAACGTTAGGGCCTGCCGAAGCATTTGCGGCGATCGCCCTAATTGCTGTAGCAGCCGACGGTTACATCAATGACAGCGAAAGTAAAGCGATTAGCATGACGCTATCTCGGATGCAACTGTTCCGCAGCTATCCCGATGACGTGATGAGAAAAATGCTGGAACGGCTGCTGATGATCCTGCAACGACAAGGAGTCGAGGTACTGTTTAATGCGGCTTTGGTAACACTTCCCGACGAACTTAAAGAAACAGTTTTTGCTGTAACAACTGACATCGCTTTAGCAGATGGCGAAGTGTCGGAAGAAGAAGAACAACTGTTAAACGCTCTTTACAGTTCCTTGGGGCTTTCCGAAGAAATTGCACTCAAGATTATAGACGTGATGTTGATTAAGAACAAAGGTTAAGAAAGAAGGAAAAGATCAAAAACTTAGGAGTTTTGACTTAAACAATCCGGGATGCATCCTGACTTGAAAAACCCGGTTTCTTCGTGTATTTTTCGTAGAAACCGGGTTTCGACCAGCCCTGGTTAAGTTTTGTTCAAAAAAGACAAGATTTTTTCATCAAAACTCACAACTCAAAACAGCTTGAAATGCCTTTCACTTACAACCGCACTGTTCGCTTCCAAGATACCGATGCTGCTGGAGTCGTTTACTTTGCCAACGTTTTGGCGATGTGCCACGAAGCTTACGAGGAATCTCTAGCAGCATCGGGCATCAATCTCAAAGCGTTTTTTAGCAATCGGGAAGCAGCTTTGCCCGTAATTCATGCTACTGTAGATTTTTATCGTCCTATGTTTGCGGGCGATCGGCTGATAATTCAACTAACGCCCAAACAAATAGCTGGCGATGAATTTGAAATTGCCTATCAAGTATTTTCTGGGGAAGTTGCAGGAAAAAGCGCGGCTAAAGCTCTTACTAAGCACGTCTGCATCGATGCAGTAACGCGAACTAGAAAACAGCTATATGAAGACTTAATCCAGTGGTTGAGGCAATTTGAGAGTTAAGATTTTACTTGAGTTCAATATTTTATATAATAGCAGGAAATGACAGTCAAATTTCTGTTTAGTTTAAAAGTTCTTCTAACTTGTTTATATTAAGTATAGCCTTTTTCAGAAAGATGAGGTACTATGCGGCATAGGGCATAGGCCAAACCGGGCATAGGGCATACCTCACCACGCTTGATAACCGCTATAGTTCCACTTAATTAAACGTGAAATACAGACGAATCAAAAACGAGAAGCTCTAAGCATTCTTCCTGATGACTGATGACTAGCCTTCGGCTTCGCGAGCGGCTAAAATGACTAATGACTAATGACCAATGACTAATGACTTCTTCTTATGACAAATCGCAATTATGCCATCATCGGTACGGGAGCTTTAGGCGGATTCTACGGTGCTAAACTGCAAAAAGCAGGTTTAGAAGTGAATTTTTTGCTGCGTAGCGATTACCAGACAGTCAAAAAACAGGGTTTGATAATCGAGTCTCCCGAAGGCGACTTCACCCTCCCGCAAGTCCGCGCCTACCACGACGCGCGCAAAATGCCTCAGTGCGACGTAGTAATTGTAGCGCTGAAAACAACTCAAAATCACTTGTTGTCTAAAATATTGCCTCTTTTATTAAAGGATGACGGCGTTGTTTTAGTATTACAAAACGGACTAAATGCGGAACCACAAATTGCTAAAATTGTCGGTGCAGAAAGAGTGATTGGCGGGCTGTGTTTCCTGTGTTCTTATAAAATTGGGCCCGGTCATGTCTCCCACCTAGATTACGGTACTATTACCTTGGGCGAATATGCCCAAGACTACAAAGCCATCGGTATTACTGACAGATTGCACCAAATTGCTGAGGATTTTCAACGGGCTGAGATTCCCATAGAAATGAGCGAAGATTTACTATTGTCAAGGTGGAAAAAGCTGGTTTGGAATATTCCTTATAACGGGCTTTCTGTGATTTTAAATGCGAGAACTGACGAACTAATGGCTAATCCCGATACTTTAATTTTGGTTGAGAAAATTATGGCGGAAGTGATAGCGGCGGCTAAAAGTTGCGATCGTATTATTCCCGATAATTTTATCCCAAATATGCTGGAATATACTCACAAAATGAAGCCTTACCGCACCAGCATGAAAATCGATTACGATGAATCGCGGCCGCTGGAAGTAGAGGCGATTTTTGGCAATCCGATACGGGTAGCCGAAAAAACAGGTGTTAAGTTGCCACAAATAGAGGTACTTTACCGAATGTTGAAGTTTGTGGATGTTCAAAGGCAGGAAGCTGAGAGGAAGAGAAGGCTGTTAGATTTGTCGTAATTAGTCAGTTGACTGTTGACTGTTGTCAGGAGTCAGAAATAAGCATGGAAAATTCTGCCTTCTGCATTGATTGCGCCTAATAATTATTGATATTTGAGCCCAATTTCTTGCAATTGTTCTCGATTGATTTTGCCTTGAGAATTGCGCGGCAATTGTTCGACGATTACCCAATATTTCGGTCGCTTAAACTTGCTCAACTTATCTTCTATTGCCACTTGCAGATTTTTGACAGTAACTTCGGAATTAGCGGGAACATAAATCGCTGTCACGACTTGACCCCAATCTTTGTCTGGCAAGCCAATTACAGCAACATCGGCAACTAAATTAGTATTCTTAATTGCGGCTTCGACTTGGGCCGGAAATACGTTTTCTCCGCCGCTGATAATCTTGTCGCTGCTGCGTCCGACAATATTTAAACAGTTATTGCGATCGATAAATCCTAAATCGTCTAATTGAAAATATGGCAAATCGCCAAATTTTTCAGGATAATAACCCAAGGCTAAGGATTTAGCATTAACTGCAATATTTCCAATTTGATTGGAACACAAAATCTCACCTTGGGGAGTGCGAATAGTTATTTTGGCGTGGGGTAAAACTTGACCGGAACTGTTATTGCCCGCGAGAAAATCTTCGGGTTTGAGTGTAGCAATTTGTGAAGCGGTTTCTGTCATGCCGTAACAGGGTGCTAGTTTGATTTGATGGTTTCTAGCTGTTGCTAAAAGTTCCGGCCAAGCGGGAGCACCGCCCAAAAGTACGGCACGAAACCGAGACAACCAATTAGCTGTATCTGGGTTTTGCAGCAGCCGTTGCAGTTGAGTTGGAACTAAGGAAATGAAAAATTCTTCGGGTTCAATATCGGCTTTTTTGCCGGATTCTAGTGCTTTGAACGGCTGGATTACCAGTTGGCCGCCTGTGGTGAACGATCGCACAAATTGCATGAAACCGCTGACGTGGTATAATGGCAAAACGCAGAACGAGTTAATTTTGTCAAGTTGAAAATATTCTTGAAAACCTTGGACTGATGCGGTTAGTGTTTCCCAAGTGTGGATGGCAAAACGAATTTTTCCCGATGAACCGCCGGTGGGAATCATGATGTTATCAAAACCGTTTTTAGTCGGTGAATTGAATCCGGGCGAATGGAATTCGGGTGAATGGAATTCGGGTGAATGGAATTCGGGTGAATTGAATCCCGGCGAATGGAATTCGCGGCTATACAAACGAAGTCCGCCTTCGCGGACTGTAAGAGAGGGAAATATTTTTTTTAACTCAGCATTTTGTCCTAAAATTAGGTCGGGTTCGACTAAATCAAAGACTTGTTCCCATTCTTGTTTTACCCAGTTGGGATTGCAGAGAAAAATTGGGCATTTGGCGGCGCGGGCGCTGATGAAACTGGCAAGAAATTGCAGGGGTTCTGATTCTGCGATGCAAATTTTTGGGGGTATTTTTGGGGCGGGATTTTTGGTGATTTGTTGAAATTGCCGATCGACTATTCGGGCAAATTCGCCGCTGTCACAACCGACAAGCCAATTATTTGGCAATTCAAAGGGTAGATTCAGGATATTTACTGTGAATTTTTTTGCCATAGATGCTTTAACCAAGTGTCTTGATTGTCGTCGAACCAGCTATCGGTACCGAAGCCTAGGGCTCTATTATTTATAGACAATTCTGTTGCTAAATTTAAGGCGGCTTGTCTCCCCATTTTGGTTTCAAATACTGATGAGAAAACTGCGTCTATATTGTGAGTTTGACAAAAGTTTCGCAGTTGGGATGGAAAACCGCAAATCGCAGGTTTAATGACGAAAATTCCCCGCCAACCTTGGCTGTAGCATTCTTGGATGCGATCGAGGTTGGCTGCGGATTCGTCTAGGGCGAGATCCGTGGCATAAATAGCATTCAATTCTACCATTTCCTGAAACTGGGCGATCGGCAGCGGCTGTTCCAAAAATTCAATATCTGCCGCCAAGTCGGGAGTTGCTTTTACTTTGTCGCAAGCTTCCAGCCATTTTTGGGCCTCGGAATAGGTGAGTCCCCCATTAGCATCTAAGCGTAAAAGTGCTGTTTGGCGATCGGCCAAATCGTGCATTGATGCAATTAGCTGCTGAAAAATCTTTAATTCTTGTTCAATTGCAGCAACACCAATTTTCCATTTAAACGTGCGATGTCCCTCCAACCAAAGCATCGGTAAAACCTGCAAAGCTGTGTCACCAGCAGGCAATAAACCGCTGTACCGACTTAAATCTTCGCTTTTCTCCCCCCCTTGGCAAGGGGGGGTTGGGGGGGGTGGATTTTGCTCGTTTGATAGTGCTGACTCAAAGCCAAATTGACAAGCTGGTAATTCAGCAGAAATCGCAAAAATCATCTCTGATGAAATATTAGCAGGTAACTGGTGACAAAAATCTAAAGCTTGCTCAACACTTTCCGAACCAAACCAACTTAAAGGGGCAATTTCTCCCCAACCAATGCGATTTTTTTCATCAATAAGTCGCAGAATAATTCCTTCTCGAATATCCCAAATGCCGTGACTTGTTCGCAGCGGGCGCTTAAATTTTCGCTGATAGGTGCGAAACTCGAATTTATATAGCATTTACTTTTAGTTAATCATAAAATCGTCTCGATTTATCAATTGTAGGGTGTGCATTGCGCACCAGAGAATCACAAAATGTGCAGGTTGTTACATACATCTAAAGAATGTGCGCAGTGCGCACCCTACGAGAAGAATGTGCGCAACTTTTATTAATCATAAAATTGTCTCACAACTTCCACAAACTTATCAATGTTTTCAAAATGGATATTGTGACCAGCGTTTGGTATAATGTTGAGACTAGCGGCCGGACAAAAGCTGGCAATTTCTGCATTGATAGCTTGAAATTTTTCATCATATTCTCCCGCTAGCAAGAGGATGGGGATTTGATTTTGTGTTAGTTTTTCCCAAAGAGATGGTTGGTTGCCGATTCCCAGGTTGCGGAGGGATTTGGCTACTTCTAAGGGATTGTTTGCTAAGCGGCTTTCGATGAGTTGGTCGAATTTGGGAAATTTTTTTAAGGATTTGAATAAAGGGCGATCGTACCAGTTTAAAATAAAATCTTTAATGTTGCTATTTTCCAGTTTTTGTGCTAGTTGTAAATCGGATTGCAGTCTGTGCGATCGCTCTTTTTCACTCTTCAATCCCGGAGAAGCTGACTCTAACACGACTTTCTCGAATCTTTCAGGAAAATGTAATGTCATGTACAGCGCCAATCGCCCGCCCATTGAATAGCCCAACAACAAACATTTGTCTATTTGTAAATCATCTAATAAGTCTATCAAAGCTTGGGCTGTATTTGACATATTGTAGCAACTTTCGTCGCCGCTGACTCTGGTTTTTCCGTGACCGGGAAGGTCTACGGCCAGACAGCAATAATTTTGAGATAGCAAGGAAATGACGCTGCTAAAATCTTGATTGTTGCCCGTAAATCCGTGCAATAATAAAATTGTTAACTGATTTTTATTGCCAGTTAAGGAATAGTAAAATTGATAGTTTTTAAATCTTTCCATATACAATTTTTACTATAATTACCGGATTTACTGACATCTAATTTCCGCAGTGCCAACAGAGATGACTGCCTGAAAACGAGTGAGAAACTCCATACCAAGAAGACCGTCTATGCGGATATTTGGCGGTATATCGTGGGCAACTACGTCAAGATTTTCTATTACTTGACCCACGCAATTAAACCAAGATACGTTAATTACAGGAACATAGATTATTCCTTATTACTGCTATGTTATCAGGTATCGAGCCAGTATACTCTATTGCGACAGATTTTCCATTCCTTAATGAAAGCTTGCTGTAAATTTCATCGCGTTCTGTTGCATGGGCTAAAACTTCCCCTCGAATCACGTTTAATTCTTCATCTAATTCAGGATTGACAATGAGCACCCACTCATCAGGATATAGGCGAAAAATTTCTTCTAAGCTCAATATTTTGCTAATTTCTGTTTGCGTACTCATGATTTAATTCTCTTTTTTTACGATGTAATGTGAGGTAAGGATTGCTAAACTAAAGAAGATTTTGAGAAGTCGCCCAACTTTACCAACTCCGCCAACTCCCTCAACTTAGCAAACCATACCTCCATTTTACCGGAATTCTCGATCGCCCGAACTACAACACAAACCCCAGCGCCAGCAGCAATCCGCTCGAAAAATGCAGCGCGACTGCAATAAACTTACAGTTGCTGACCTTTGCCGGTTGGTCGTGATACTCTGCGACATGGCCAGAAAGGTCGATCGCAAAAAACAAACTCCCAAAAATCAACAGCGTCCAAATTGGAAACATTTGCAACGCCACAAACAGCACAGTCAAAGCATAAATGCTGCCGCACGACCACTGCAACAACAGCGCACCTTTTTTCGTACCCAACCGGACAATCGGTGATTTTTTCCCCGCCGCCAAATCGTCATCAACTTGATGAAAATGCGAACAAAATAAGATGATACTCGTAGTAATTCCCACGATTATCGAAGCAGCAAAATTAGTCGCAGACCAAGTTTGAGTTTGACTGTAATAAGCAGCAGCTAAAGCTAGAGGCCCGAAGGTAAAAAAGCAAATTATTTCGCCTAAACCCTGATAGCCCAAACGAAACGGAGGCCCTTGATAGGTATAGCCGAGGGCGCAAGACAAAACAATTAGCAAAATTACTGTTGGGTCTTTTTGCCACCAGGAAATAGCGCAGATTCCCGACACTCCAACGGCTAAAAATAAATTGGCAATCCAGAAAACTAAAGCTTTATTTCCGGTTAAGTTAACTACGGAATGCGCTTTATTTTTATCGATGCCTGTTTCCGAGTCAAATACATCATTACTGAGATTCAGCCATGCTATAATTAAAATGGCTGACATTAAAAATGTCGAAAAGATTGACGAATTAATCGTTTTAGTTTCGGCAAAAGCTATTGCAGTTCCTACTGAAATAGGAATCACCGCAACACTGTACATAGGCGGCTTGATTGCGGCCAGCCACAATTTACTATTTGGACGTTCAATTATCTTTGTTGTCATTACACAAACTTGATGCAATTGATAGCAGCTTGGTAATTTTACAATTTTATTGGTGAAGAATGTCTGCTCCCCATCCGCTTGAGTGCGCCTCCGGCATCCGTCGATCGCCTTTGTGGGTTCTGGCGCGCCCGAGAATGCCCGCCAGTCAACCTCTGCGGGGTCGATCGCAGGCGAAGCCCAGACTTAGCCGCTCAATCTTAAGTTTTATGTCTAAATGTTTCGGTCGATCGCGCTTTGGCGCAGACCTAGAACAGGATCGTCTGTTTTTTGCCCGCAGCCTGTCCCAACTGTCGGGAAACTCGAAAGGTCATGTTTTGCGATCGACCCAGACCGTGGTTAGATCGAAATAGGGTTTCTAGCGCCCTACGCTTGGGCTCAGAAGACCGGGCGCTTGAAACCGCGTCTATACAAACAAAACCCCAGCTCAGAGGGGTTGAAGAGTGGGCGGTTAAAATTACGCTATCTTCTTCAGTTCGCGGAGGCGGACTTCGTTTGATTTGACAAGAAGCGGTTTCAACCGCCGACTTATCAATCGCGCATTGGGTTCTAGCGGGACAAAACCGCACTCTTTCTGACAAATCTGCTATTCTCGATTTCATGACAGTAATACCGCACCGCCCTAATATTTTGCAAGACCGCAATCAACTGCATAAGTTTCTGTTAGATTGTCAGCAGTCTTTAACAGAAAAAGATCGAACAAAAATAGTTAGTATTTCTCAGGAGATTTCCCCCGTCGATCCGCTAGCGGTACTGCAAGAAATTGCCGCACCCGACGGCAGACATTTTTATTTTGAAAAAAGAGACCCTCTTGGAGACAATAGTTTTGCCATCGCCGCCCTAGATTCCACCATCCATTTCACAGCAGCGGGAAGCGATCGATTTACCCTCACTCAAAATTTTATTCAATCTTGTCTTGCTCGAACAATTACCATCGGTACAGAATGCTTGCCCTTCAGCGGGCCTCACTTTTTTTGTAGCTTTGCTTTTTTCGATGAAAATTTCGCCACCAATTCTTACTTTCCACCGGCCACCATATTTTTACCAAAATGGCAAATTACTAGCCTAAAAGATAGCTGTACGCTAGTCGCGAATACCCTCATCAGCCGAGATATAAATATTAAAGATATTGCCGAAAATATTTGGTTAGAAATTAACAAAATTGCCTCTTTAAAATATATTAAAAAAACTAGCAATAGCAACATTCCAATATCTTTCAAACAAATCCCTGTAAATGATGCGGCTCAATTCAAAACATCTGTAAAATCTGCCTTAGAATCGATCGATTCTAAATATTTCAGTAAACTTGTGTTGTCTCAAGCCATAAATGTCATTTCTCTAACACCTTTTAATTTAATAGATTCCTTAAACAACTTGCGCCTTTCCTATCCAGGTTGCTACGTATTTTCCACCAGTAACGGCAAAGGTCAGCAATTTATCGGTGCCAGTCCCGAACGGTTAATCAGCATTTACAACAATCAGTTAGTAACATATGCCTTAGCAGGTTCTGCGCCAAGGGGAAAAACAGAGACGGAAGATGTGGATTTAGGCAAAGGTTTACTGAACAGCGAAAAAGATATTAGAGAACATCAAGTTGTGATTGATTTTATAGTCGATCGCTTTTTGACTCTAGGTATAAATCCAGACTTTTCCCCGCTGCCTAAACTGCTGAAACTGTCAAATATTCAGCATTTGTGGACACCAATTACTGCTCGAATTCCCGTAGATATTCACTTGTTAAAAATTTTAGCACAACTGCATCCAACACCAGCGGTGGCCGGCTTACCGAGGGATATTGCCCTACAGCAAATTCGCGCTTGCGAAAGCTACGATCGCTCTTTGTATGCAGCAGCGCTGGGCTGGATCGATCGCAGCGGCAACGGTGAATTTGCCGTGGGCATCCGATCGGCATTAATCGACGGATCTCGCGCTATACTCTATGCTGGCGCTGGTATTGTAGCAGGTTCGGAACCCGAAAAAGAACTAGCAGAAATTCAACTGAAATTACAAGCACTTTTAAACGCTTTAGTTTAGGAATATAGCCTTTCTGTGCTCTGGTATGAGGTACTATCCGGCATAGGGCATAGGGCATAGGGCATAGGGCATACCTCACCGCGCTTGAGAAAGGCTATATCTCATAAAAATACCATCGATCGCCAAAACAACAAAATGCTTGACTTTCGGAACACAAACACCCTCTGGGCTTCCATAATAGCCGAGACTTTGCAGCGACTGAAACTAACAACAGCCGTAATTTGTCCTGGTTCGCGATCGGCACCGCTAACAATAGCCTTCGCCCAAAATAATCAAATAGAAACTATCCCCATACTCGACGAGCGATCGGCAAGTTTTTTTGCATTAGGAATAGCCAAAAAATCCGGTGTACCAACCGCACTAATTTGTACCTCGGGAACCGCTGCAGCCAACTTTTTCCCTGCGATAATAGAAGCAAGAGAAAGCCGAATTCCGCTGCTAATTTTCACAGCAGACAGACCTCCCGAACTCCGCGACTGTCACGCCGGACAAGCCATAGATCAAGTTAAAATTTACGGCAATTATCCCAATTGGCAAGCCGAATTAGCAATCCCTTCAGCAGAATTAGGGATGCTAGGCTATCTGCGACAGACAGTAATGTATGCGATCGAGCGATCGCAATTTCCAACTCCCGGCCCCGTCCACCTCAACATCCCCCTGCGCGATCCGCTGGTACCCGTTCCAGATCCGGCGGTACAATCCTTAGAAACACAATTTAATCCCGAAGAATTCTTTGCCGGAGTAGGATTAATTGTTGCAGGAGAAACCTCTAATCCCCCCAGCCAGTCGTTGTTAAGGGGAGAAGAAGGAGGTATATTCAGAAAATGGCAGGAATCCGAGAAAGGGATAATTATTGCAGGGGTAGCCCAGCCTCAAGATGCAGAAAAGTATTGTAGTGCGATCGGCCGAATTTCCCAACTATTAAACTGGCCAGTTTTAGCAGAAGGATTATCGCCCTTAAGAAACCGCGCCCAACTCAACCCCCATCTAATTTCCACCTACGATACAATCCTGCGAAACCGCGAACTAGCAGAAAAATTAAGACCAGAAATCGCCATTCAAATCGGAGACTTACCCACAAGCAAAGAACTGCGAAACTGGCTAGACAAAACCCAACCCAAACGCTACATAATCGACCCAGCCCACCACAACTTCGATCCCCTACACGGCCAAACAATTCACCTGCGAACCTCCGTAGAAAACCTAGCAACTAATCTCGCAACTAAATTAACTCCAGTCCCCCCCCTTACCAAGGGGGGGTTAGGGGGGGATCGAACAGGCAAAAACTCCCCTCCATACTCTCCAGTCCCCCCCCTTACCAAGGGGGGGTTAGGGGGGGTTCAAACCTCGCCATCCCACGAATATCTCCAACATTGGCACAACACCGAAACCAAAACCAGACAAGCAATTGACCAGAAAATGGCAGCAATTAACAACATAATCGAACCCAAAGTTTCCTGGCTGCTTTCCCAAATTTTGCCCCCAGCAACACCAATATTTATTGCTAACAGTATGCCGGTGCGAGATGTCGAATTTTTCT
The DNA here is from genome assembly GCF_036700765.1 of Microcoleus sp. S1D4. Classification (NCBI taxonomy): domain Bacteria; kingdom Bacillati; phylum Cyanobacteriota; class Cyanophyceae; order Oscillatoriales; family Microcoleaceae; genus Microcoleus; species Microcoleus sp. S1D4. The sequence goes on along the minus strand of NZ_JAUBPP010000005.1, from coordinate 103,652 downwards.
GGAAGCCGAACAACTTAGAAATAAAACCATTTGTCAATCGCGGCGCTAACGGCATCGACGGCACACTGTCAACAGCTTTGGGAGTAGCCCACCGCAATCAAAGCAGTATATTGCTAACAGGCGATTTAGCACTTTTGCACGATACAAACGGTTTTTTGATTCAAAATAAATTTGTCGGTCATCTGACAATTGTTTTAATTAATAACAACGGTGGCGGAATTTTTGAAATGTTGCCAGTTGCCAAATTTGACCCGCCCTTTGAAGAGTTTTTTGCCACGCCGCAGGATATCAATTTTGCTCAGTTGTGTGCAACTTACGGCGTGGAACACGAGATAATCGACGATTGGGAGCAGTTAAAACAAAAATTAAATTTTCTGCCAAATAACGGGATTCGGGTCTTAGAATTGCTCACAAACAGGCGTACAGATGCTAAATGGCGGCAAGTTAATCTAAGTAAATTTGCCAAAGGTTTGTAATGAGGACTGGAGTTAATCAGCGGGCGGGCATCTTGCCCGCCCTACAAGCAGAAAATTTACTCTTTGTGGAACAGGCATCTTACCTGTTCTTGGAAATGCTGCAATATCTGAGTTTAGACTGCTGGTTGAGCTAGCAGCGGATCTAATTCTCCATCTCTATCAAGTTTGTGAATGTCATCGCAGCCGCCGAGGTGTTGGTTGTTAACAAAGATTTGGGGCACGCTGCGCTTTCCGTTAGCGCGTAGGGCCATTGCATTTCTGGCTGCTTCGTCGCCGTCTATTTTGTATTCGGTGTAATTTACGCCTTTCCACCACAGCAAGGTTTTTGCCCGGATGCAGTAGGGACAGGTTTGCCAAGTGTAAATTTCTACATTGGCTTTGATACGATCGGGCGATCGGCCCAAAATGGGATTGAGAAAATCAAGCATTTTCGGTACTGGGGTAAAAATTAAACTGATTGACAGATTAAATCATTTTAGCGAAACGCCATCGCTCCCGCGTCCTACCAAAGGTTAGCCTGCTATGGAATTGCCCGCAGCATCTTTGGCGCTGTGATTCGCGTCACACATTGACTAAACTCGGATCACTTACGTACACCCCAAATAATCACCTTCGGAACCTAATTAATATCACTGATCTTTTGAGGAAACCAGAGCATGATTAATATATCGAATTCAACCGCACTGCCATGAACTGCTTACAACTCCTCCCCGGCGCTATCTCTGAAATCATCGCTTCTGTCAGCGACACGGGCGTTTTAACTTTAGCCGATCGCTACGGTTTGATGGCCGCTACTTTGGACGAGTCCCTCAATGACGAAGATAGAGGCTGTGTCAACCGCCTGCTGCGGGCAGTGCTCAGAGGCAGGGTAAGAATGGTGAATGAACTTTCAGCAGCAATGTAAGGTGAGTCAGCGGTAGATAAAGATGGCGAAATTGGTTGGCAGCCGATCGCCCGCCGGAGTCCCTGAGACTTGATATAACGGCGACTTGAATTCGATTTAAAGTTTTCTCCTCTAACAAAACAACGGTTTTTTCGATGTGCAGCCTATAACGGGCTGCTTTTTTTTGGATTGGTGGGCGGGTTGTCAGAAACCGGGTTTTTCCGAAAAAACCCGGTTTCTTAAGTCCCTGTGCGTTTTTCGGTACTTCCTAGTCCTCTAATCGCCGATTTTGATGTCGTACTGGCGGCAGAGGGCGACCAGTTTTTGTTGGAAGCGATGGCGCACACTGTCGGGAGAGACAATGACGCAATCTTCCCAATAAGGAGAGATTTCGCGAAAAAACCAGAAAGTATTTGAGATATTCCGAATCACTCGCCTGATAGGCGGATCGCCTTCTGCTTCGCCGACTTCCTCATCTTCCTGCTTGCGTCTGTAATTAAAGGCTAGTCTGCCGGATAGATGAAATTCTACGGGAATCCTGGCTAAATCTGGCAGCCAAGGTCGATCGACCGAAATCACCGCAGCATCTTCAATGCGATCGAGCAGCAGCGTCCAGTTGTGTTTGAGTCCGGGTACGTCTTGATTTCCCTCAGATTCTTCGCAGCGACACATTAAATATTGTCGCTTTTCAATGGGGACAATCCGAGCGTGCAAGATCGTGTAATGCCAAAGGCGATCGCTTGCATCCCGGTAAGACAGGCGAAAAGGTTGCTGTCTGTGAATAAAATGGTCGATTTTTTGTCGCCAAACAGGTAAGGGGTTGCTCAAAAATCGATCGATTTCAGCCCGGAAAGGGAGAGTGAGTTCGCTGCGAGAACTCAACAATTCGGCAATTGCCAGCGCTTCATCAATTTTGCCCAAGTCAAGCAATTGCTGTCGGGCGATGTCTAGGGCTTTGATGCGGGTTTGCGGCCAGTCGTGGTTCGGGGCGATCGTCAGTTGGCGGCGGGCGATCGCTTCTATCAGTTTCGATATGTTCGGGCGATCGCCCCACGTCTTCCCGAATTCTTGGGCCAAGGCTTCCAACTCAGTTTTATCTCGTTCAGAAACCGATAGGGTGATCGATTGACCTTTGCGACTCATAAATGTACGGACACTTTATCTTGGTACAGGGTTGATTATCTCTATTGTCGGTGTCAATATGGGGAATATCCACTTTCTACGGACACAGTTTCAGCATATGTCCGACTACCAAATTACCCTCAAATCCGTTTATTCCTGTCCCGCTGCGGAGATTTCCCAGGGAGTCAAATTACCGGAAGGCTGGGCGCTTTCTTGGCATCAACTCGAAACTTTAAAGGCAATTCGCGATCCGAATATTGATGTCATTATCAATACGGCGATGACTGGTGATGGCAAAAGTTTAGCGGCTTTTTTAGAAACATTGCAGACATTTTGTTGTGCAGTGGCGCTATATCCGACGAATGAACTGGCGCGAGATCAGGAGACTCAAATTCAGCGCTATATCGAACAATTCCAACCCGATCATCAACCCCGCGTTGTCCGACTCAGCGGCTCGGAATTAGAAATCTATGCAGAAAATGAAAAACTGAGAAAAGCAGCCGCGATCGCATCTCGCACAGGTCAATCAGAGATTTTATTAACTAACCCTGATATCTTGCACTATCTGCACCGAGGAGCGTATTTAAGCTCTGAAGATAGCCCCGATAAACTGTGGGGTCGAATTGACAAAGATTTTGAGCTGTTTATTTTTGATGAATTTCATGTTTTTGCGGCTCCCCAGATTGCCGGCGTCATCAATACTATGTTGTTAATTCGCAATACAAATCGCCGCAAAAAGTTTGTATTTCTGTCAGCAACTCCTGACGACCAATTAATTGGCAGACTAGAAATAGCAGGTTTTCGCTGTCAAACTATCGACTCTTTAAAAGCAGGCAAATATCAGTTTCCCGATCGCCCTGCTGAAATCGAACAGTTGAAAGCAGACTCCTGGCGGCAGATATTGAGGGAAAGTAGGCTGACTTTTATTTCCCTAGAACCAACTTCAAAAGCTTCTGAAACTTGGCTGAAGGACAGCGCAAATCTCATCCTGACTCACTTTAAACACAATCCGGGAAGTAAAGGAGCTATTATCCTGAATTCGATTGCTGCCGTCAAGCGGCTGACACCATTTTTTCGGGAATTGTTCCAGCCTTACGGTTTAGTTGTTGGCGAAAACACCGGGTTGTCGGGAAAGACGGAAAAAGAGCGATCGCTCTCCTCAGACTTAGTTCTCGGTACTAGCACAATTGATGTCGGGGTAGACTTCAAAATCAATTTGCTGATTTTTGAATCCGCCGATGCGGGCAACTTCATCCAAAGATTGGGAAGGTTGGGGCGACACGATGGCTGCGATCGCAATGGAGAATTTATTCAATTTCAAAATTTCACAGCCATAGCACTCATCCCTAATTTCTTAGCTGAACGCTTGTTTGTCGGTGATACTGCCACTTTAGAGTCTAGCGGAATTTACGATCGTCCTTTTTTCTATCAACAAATTCGCGAAAACTACCGCCAAATCAACAATTTTGAGGGATATTATTCGCGGTGGGGTGCGGTGCAGTCTGTTCAAATTTGTTGGGAATTAGGGCACAGGACAATTAAACAGCAGTACGCATCAAGTCAGAAAGCTTTTCAGGAAGCTGCTCAAAAAGTATTTAAAACTAGCTTGGGGAAAGTGGCAGGTAATATTAAACAGTGGGGCAAAGAGTGGCAAGAGCGATCGGGAAATAAGACAGGAAATCCGATCGTTGAAGATGCTAGCAGTTTTCGAGGTTCTAGTCCCCTACAATGCGGCATCTGCGATTTAACCGATTCCCACGAGGCAGACAAATTCAAAACTTACGATTTACCAGGAATTTTGAGCAACTTAGAAATCGAACCGATGACGGAATCTGCATTTATGCGAATGTTGAACGAGACATCGGAACGCCTTGGGCAACCAATTGCCAAAGGTCGATTTAAACACTGTCTGGCTTTTTTGAAATTGCGTACTTATCGGGAGGAAAGACTGAATTGGAAATTTACTTATTCGGGAAAATTAGAGGAAAATGCTGCTGCTTGGAAAGTTCAGGTTTTAACGGGGATTGAGGTTGTGCAACCTGAGAATTATTGGATCGGGGAAATCAACAAGCGTTTGAAGAAGCAAGCATTGGTTTGTTATGTGCTGCGCTATCCGGTGGCTGAAGTACGATCGCGCCTGCGACTGCCGATGCACTTTCAGATTTATCCGATTTGCGATCGGTACAGTTTCCACGATGCGACTGCACCTTATTCGATCGCTTTTGGGCAGTCGGCCCTGTTGGTAGATACGCTGGCCCACTGGCTCAAGAGCAAGGGGGACGAAATATGGATTGCGTAGAAGATAAAGCCCTGATAGGGGTTTTGGTTGAGCAAATGAAGAAGCTTACGGCATTAAGCACAGACCTATTCTTTTCAATCCCTGATAGGGAATTTAAGCTCGTTACATCCTGTACACCGCAATACTTCTTTTCAATGCAAGCATAACACAAGGGGTTGAATATGTCAGCGCTAGTAAATAGTTGAATAATTCTCAGCTTATCAACTGCTTGACAGCAGCTATCGCAACTACTAGGTTGGGAATAAGCAAATTGCTGAAGCCCATAACTAGCAATAATTTGGGCTTATACAGTCGCTTGAAACAAACTAGAAGGTGAAAATAACCATGCGTGTCAAATTAACTAATCTCGATCGTTTGATCGGAGTCCTAAAAGACGGTAAGTGGCATTCTGGCGACGAGCTAGCCACCAAGGTTAGCTGGCGATTTGGACACACAGTCCACGAAGCTCGCAAGAAAGGCTACTCGATTGAAAAGTTAAAGGTTGCTCACAACCAATTTGAATATCGGATGTTGCAAGCCTAAACTATCTCGTCGCTCTTGGGGGATTTCTCTGACTCAACCAGAGAATCTCCCGTAAGGGAGGGAAGCTCATCATTAGCTTGCGGCATTAAGGTCAGGCGTAGGTAATCTCAACCCCGCTCTGTTAGAAAGCAAAACTTTTTTGCAGATCGCTGGTTAAGTCACTTAACAAAAACCATGCTAAAGCAGCTAGTTCTACCAAGGCTTCCCTCTCCTAATCTCCGATCTACATCTAGCAAGTCACAGCTTACATAGACTCCCTAGAGGCATAAAATGGCTAAAAAACGTCAAAAACCCGATGAAGAGTATCAACAACTCTCATTATTTGATATTCCAGTTAATTTGAACTCAGAACAATCGGATGATGCAGATGATGACTGGTTGCAAGATGAAAAATTAGCTTCGAGCTTTGAAACATCCGATCGCACAATCGAACCTCAAACTCGCGACTTGCTAACCCTCAAACTCTTGCGAGAAGCCATTCAGAGTGAAAATCCAGGCGATCGCGTCATGGCAGACTTCGCAGAATATGTCTTGCCAAATCTGCTGCGAGTTGCCATTGGCGTTACAGCCAAAGGCGGCAAATTTTTTGACGAACTCGATAAAAAGCAAGGAAAAGAGAATGTTAGACGGCATAATGCAGGCGATCAGTCCCTAAATACTCACCTGCTAAATGGATTATTTCCCGCTAATTTAATAGAACAGCGGTTAGAAAAACTCGATACCACCGTGCGGCGCTCCGTAGGAGAAAAAGAACGGCGGTTAGTAATTGCTGGATTTATTCTCCACGACTTTGAAAAATTCCCCGATGTCCCCAACGATTGTCGCAAGTTACCGCTAGAACAGCACCGTCAAATTATTGATGAAAAAGTTCGACAGTTAGGAATAGATAGCTTCATCAATCCCGACGATCCAGAGGCTTATGGAGAATATATTGACGATTTGCTCTGCCTTGCTTATAACGCTCAGCGGCGTTGGGATACTAACTGGAATTTTTCCGAATTTGGGTTAAATCCAGTGTTGCGCGATCGCACACTCCGCAGCCTCTCAGACTTAACCTGTTTAGCAGATTCCCTAGCATCTATTATCAAACATCCCCAAGATGCAGAAAATACCAGGCTCAATGAGTTAATCCACAGCCTCAGCGACGGGCAATTAAAATTTACTTATCACAGCATCGCTGAAAACAGAGGCGTACTTACTAACGTCGTCAATAACGCTTTAATGGAAGTGCATACGGCGCTGAATACCGACGCTTGCACCTACTATGAACCACTGCTTTACCTACCAACTGGTGTAATTTACCTAGCACGGCGGGATGCTCCTGCTATTTCAATTGCCGACTTACCCGAACGAGTAGTTAGCAAGATTAAACAACTCTGCGCCGGACAACTACAACGGCGACAAACTGGCTTTGGCAGAGATGGTAAAGGCATGAAATATGCCGAGTATTATAACCTGTTTTTTGATGCGTCAGATTTGATGCTAGTTGCCATCGCTGCTACGTTACGCATTCTCAAAATAGGGAAAAACTCTGTTGCAAAAAGTCGCAGCGATAATCTGATAAAATTTCAAAAACAGGATGTTTTGTCGGCCGATTACAACTTCAATTTTGACGACGATCTGAGGATTGACCAAATTGCTGAACTTGGCGACTTAGTGAGCCGTAAGATTTGGGGAGAACAGGTTAATACTATCGAAGCTGCACGCAAGAAAGACAAAAAACTACCCGCATTACCTCATCTAGATATTGTCGATGAAATTGCTAAGTTTTGGAACCTGTCCGACTATCTGCCAGCCCTGAGAGAAATTCAACGAATTAATGAACGCCTGAAAGAACTTAAGCTAAAAGGCAATACAGGAGGCGTTCCTTACGAATGGTACTATTTAGCAGCAAAGTACCTAGAACATTACCCAGGAATTGAGGATGTGCGGCAGGTTTGCGAACAGGCGATCGCCCACGTTTCCAAAATGATGAAGCCCATTCTTTCACAGTACAAATTGCCCGACGGTTGGGACGATTTGCGACTGTGGGTAACGCGGGTTGTCATGTTACCCGGAAATACACCATTGGACACAGCATCCAGTGACGTATTTTTAGATGAGTTGGAACGCTACCAACTCGCTAAGAAACAGGGTAGAGGAAGACAGTTAATCTGTTCAATTTCCCATTCAGCTTACACGGTGACAGAACAAATGGAATCAGCCGTTTTGTTCACGCCTCAAGTTTACACTAACAAACAAATGTTGGGAGGTTCTAACGCTAAACGCAATATTTCTAGTATTGCAGGTTTGGAAATGATGATGAGGCAAATTTTAATGAATCAAACTCAAGCTGTGGGCAAAAAATTTGAAGATGGCAAATATCGCTATCTCTATTTTTATCCCACATATTACTTCACCCCAGAGACAAATAAGTTTCTGCAAAAAGCCTACACTAGCATTGCCCAAACCCGCTTTGATACCAGCATTCGCAATCATTTTATCAGCAAGGATTTGCAAGCCGATTTTGGGCGCGAACGCTACCAAAGCATCGATAGTTTCCTAATCGATGAAAACATCGAACCAGGAAAAGACCGCACCTTCAAACTTTCCTATCCCGAAGACCAACCCCTAACATTTTACTTCATGGCGCTTCCGCCCGGCCGAGATGCAACTGATACCGAATCTTGGGTAATGCCAACTTGGCTAGCTTTTGCTTTTCCCATGATTCTAGATGTTAAAACCGTAGTTTCAGAGTCGCCAATTCCGCCTTTTAACGACGGTGCGGAATTTGAAGAAAGCGTATTTCTGGACAGTGTACCCCAAGCTTTTAGGGTGTTGACGAAGCGCGATCGCTTCCGCCTCGACTACATCCTAGAAGGATGGGAGGAAAACGGCAAATCTTATCCTGCACCTTTAAATGTCTTAACTGCTGCTTATGCCATTCATCTTGATGTTAATGCAAAACAAGGGAAGTCCGGTTATGACTCCAACTGGGGAAAGTTAACTGAACTCGCCACTGATTTTGAAACCAGCCCGCTTTATGTGTTTAGCTACCTAAATAAGTGGGTTCGGAAACAGAAAAATGAAACGGCGTCAATTCAAAAGATTAAGCTTTATGCTTATCATTTTTACCCTTGCTTTGACGCTTATGCCCAATATAATTTTATATCAGAGGAATGGATCGTGAGAGAACAATCAAGCCTAAATCACCCTGTCAATTTGACAGGATTATATCGCAAGTTCTATAAGGCTGACAAGTGGTATAATCCCAAAGCAAATTCTGTGTTAAAACCGATTGATATTGCAGCTAAAGTTGTCCTTGATGCCGATCCAAGTTTTGAAGGTGATGTCATATTACCTACTGTTATTGAGGAAAATCCAAGTTTTCAAAGTAAAGCATTAATTGCTACTGTTACTGGGGAAATATGCAAGCTGATGGATCGAGTTCATGCTAAAACTGCTAATGGACGCTGGGTATTTAATGCTCAACAACGTGATCTAGAACGAGAGGCGATTTTAGAGTTTGCTCGCTACTTTGTTGAGGAGGTATTTGAGAAATCATTTGCAGGCGATCGTGCTCGTTTAGCAGGTCGCCAAATCAACCTAATCCGAGATACCTGCGAATTCCTTTACCGTTTAGAGAATGACAAAGACAATCGTGATAGAGATGACAAATCTCCTGAGAAATCTCAGGAAGAAGGTGACGATTAAAGCTCAATCTTTTGTGCGATCGGCTACACGACAACTACAAAACTAACATTTTTACATAGGACACAAATCATGCCTTTCTTGAAAACAGTTGACTCTAAATTCTTCCACGCTAATATCCCCTACAAACCAATGGGTAAATATGTACATTTCCTGACTGTGCGAGTCACAGAATCTTATCCCCTATTTCAGACAGATGGAGAACTGAATAAAGCGCGGGTGAGGTCAGGAATTCAAGACCAAAAACCGATTAGCCGCTTGACCATGTTTAAGCGCAAGCAATCTACACCAGAACGTTTAGTCGGTCGCGAGTTGCTGCGTAACTACGGTTTTATGACCGCTGAAGACTGCGAATACAATGTCAAGTTTGCCATGAATAATCCTGATTGCATTATCTACGGATTTGCGATCGGTGACTCTGGTTCAGAAAAATCAAAAGTCGTAGTTGACACAGCATTTTCAATTACCGCTTTTGACGAATCTCACGAGACTTTTACCCTCAACGCTCCCTTTGAGAATGGCACAATGGCATCCAAAGGTGAATCTGGTTCAAAAGTCGGAGAAGTAACCAGTCGCATCAATCAGCAAGACCACATCAAACCGCAGATTTTCTTTCCTAGCATTGTCACCCTAAAAGACCCTACAGAAGCTAGTTTTTTGTATGTTTTTAACAACATTCTCAGAACAAGGCACTATGGCGCTCAAACCACCCGCACAGGTAGAGTCAGAAATCAGTTAATTGGTGTTGTATTTGCCGACGGCGAAATTACCAGTAACCTCCGCTGGACGCAAGCAATTTACGACAAATTGCAGGTTGAAGATAAACTTAATTCCAACAACCCTCTCAATGAAGATGATGTAATTGCCGCTGCTAGCGCTGCTATCGAAACATTAATGTCTGAGGAATTTATCGTGCATCAAGACTTTATTGGGGATAAGTTTACGCCATTAATTACAGAAGTTAAAGCTATTATTGGCCATGAAGATGAACTCAAAAAGATGTTGAAAAAAGCTGATGATGAAGCTAAAGCTTACGCGAAGAAGCATATCAAGGGTAAGGCAGGATCTATAGCAGCAGCGGAATAAAAACAATGGCTATTATATATCGCTGTCAAATCGAGTTGCACGATAGCCTTTATTTTGCAACTCGCGAGATCGGGAGACTTTACGAAACAGAGCCAGTAATTCACAATTACGCACTTTGTTACGCCCTCGGTTTGGTGGATAGCGCCATCTATTCTACCACCGTGGCTGAAGAAGATTCCTATCGCTATTTTTGTCCCGAACAAATTCCTAAATACGAGCAGCATTTAACGGCGCTCAACCAACAGGGGATTTATGTAACTCCGGCGCGATCGATCTCTCACGCATCCACTCTCAATACATGGAAATACGCCAACAACAACTATCACGTTGAGATGGAGAAAACCCAGAAAAATATCCCCAGTTTTGGCAGAACTAAAGAAATTGCACCGGAAAGCAAATTTGAGTTTTTCATAATCTCAGAAAAGTCTCTGAAACTGGCGAAATGGATTCGTCTGGGAAAGTGGATGAGCAAAGCTGAGTTAACGACTGAAGAAATGGGCAATGGCGATAATCGCAAAAATGGCGATTTTATTTTTCCTTATTTGCTCAATCCCTTAGATGTGATGTTTTCCCATCAAGTCCTCAGCTACGACGTGGTGAATATGCCGCCCGTAAGTTTGATTCAAAATATCAAAATTCGCGGTCAACATTACCAGTTTGAAAACCTCAGAATTCCAGCTTGTATGGAATATCGCTTTCGGGCGAGTTAAATTTCAAAAAGGTTCGCAGTGAGAACTAAAATTTTCACTATAAACTTACTGAGTTAGGACTTACGCACGGGGCAGAAACCGGGTTTTTATGAAAATCCTTCGTTGTTACCTGCAGATTAGGTAAAAAACCCGGTTTCTTTGGCCTTGCACAAATCCTGTAAATTTTCTTTTTTCCATACCAACAAATGAGCTAGCAAACTATGCCGCACAGCCTGATCCTCAACCTCCTCCCCCTCTCCCCAATATCCCCCGGATACCTAACGGGAAGACACCTCCACGCCCTCTTTCTCACTCTCGTGAGCTCCGTTGACAAAGAACTTGGCAACTACCTGCACGAAGCAGCAGCAGATAAGGCTTTCACCCTCAGCCCTTTACAAACTAAAAAATGCCCTTTCAAAAAACACCATACCTTGCAATGGGAACACTCACAACCCATTCCCGAACATACCCTTTGTTGGTGGCGAATTACTCTTCTCGATGACTCTCTATTTGGTAAATTAACTCAACTTTGGCTGAATCTTAATCCCTCGAAACCGTGGCATCTGGGCCCTACTGATTTGATGATTACTAAGATTTTGGGAACGCCACAAGTAGATATGCCTTGGGCTAATGCTTGCGATTACTCTCAATTGTACGATCGCGCTTCTGACACTAATCGAGCGATCGCCTTTAGCCTCGCTACTCCAACATCTTTTCGTCAAGGGAAATTTGATTCAGTTTTGCCCACGAGAGAATGCGTTTTTAACAGGCTTCTCACTCGCTGGAACAAGTACAGCGGTATTGAGATTTCTCCGCTGTCGCTCGATGCACTTTTTCCGAGTTTTGTCAATATCAAAACAGAAGTTACGAGTAATTATCACAGCAATTTTATCGGAGTTGTTGGGGAAGTTACTTATCGAATCTTGGGAGATGTGGAACCGTTGGCTATTAAACAAATTAATGCTTTGGCTGATTTTTCCTTGTACTGCGGGTTGGGGAGAAAAACACCGATGGGCATGGGTATGACGCGCCGAATTTTTGTTAAGAATTCTCAAGATTGAAGCAGAAACCAATAGGGTGAAGTCAACGTTTTAGTTAGGTTCGTCCTTGCTTTGCGAGGACGATCGCAATGACAAATAAGAATTTTAAGCACAAATTATTGAGATTATGAATGATACTGATGATTACATTTCGATCGCATCTTTGAACCAATACTCCTACTGCGCCCACCGCTGCTGGCGGATGTTTTGCGCGGGGGAATTTGCGGAAAATCAGTATACCGTAGAAGGGACGAGTTTGCACGAGCGGGTTCACACTATGGGAGAACTTAATCGCGATGAAACTTGGCAAGTTCGGGCGATTTGGCTGAAGTCGGAACGCTACAGGCTGATTGGTAAGTCGGATTTGATTGAATCGGAGAATGGCGAGATTTATCCGGTTGAATACAAGCGCGGTAAGAAGGGGGAATGGGATAATGACGAGTTGCAAGTGTGCGCGCAAGCTTTGTGTTTGGAAGAGATGACGGGGAAAACAATTCAAACCGGATACGTCTATTACGCGCAGTCGCACCAGCGGCAAAAAGTCGAGATTTCTGAGGATTTGAGACAGGAGGCTGTGGTGACTATTTCGGCTATTCAAATTTTGTTGGGAACTGGCAAAATGCCGCCTGCAAATTACAGTAAACGCTGTCAGGGATGCAGTTTGTACGCTCAATGTTTGCCGCAGGTGAGTAACAAGATTCTTCGCTATCAAGAAGCCAGCTAAGTTGATAAATTGCAGTTTGTTTTAACTGAAAAGTTGGATCGATTTTAATTGGGTATTTCGGGTGGGGAATGCCGGGTTTATTTCAATTGTTGGCGAGTGTTAGAACCGACTCGATCTATGAAACTGGGGTTGATATCAAATCCGGTAGCATCGGAATGACTCAGATATATATTCTCGGACTCTGTGTACTCTGCGGTTAAATCATTCCAATCCAAACGGAAACGATATGAAACCCCTGGCGGACTTGCGGACTAGCCAAGCATCCCCTGGCGGACTGGCTCACAAATCAAAAGACAACTAATATATAACTTGAGGACTCAAAGATGGGAACACTTTACATCAATCAAGAAGACGCTTTTATCGGCAAAGTTGACGAACGCATTGTGGTAAAATGCAATAATAAAATATTGCAAGAAGTGCCTTTAATTCATTTAGATGCAATTGTTATTTTGGGACGGGCTACTGTTTCCCCAGCGGCGATTGCAGAACTTCTCAAACACAAAGTTTCCTTGACTTTTATCTCGGAGATGGGCGAATATCTCGGCACGCTAGAACCGGAATTAACCAAAAACATTTTCGTCCGCGATGCTCAATGGAAAGCTGCGGGAGAAACTCCTCAAGCTATTCACGCTGTTCGCGGATTTATTCGAGGTAAACTGAAAAATTACCGCTACAGTTTGTACAAAACTCAAGGTCATTATTCGGAACTAAATTTGCAACCAGCGATGACTGTAATTCAGCATGTTATCAACAAGCTGAACAAGGTTGATAATATAAATTCTCTGCGCGGGCTGGAAGGTGCGGGAAGTGCAGCTTATTTTGGAGTTTTCAATCAACTAATTCGCGCTGAGGGATTTGTTTTTAAACCCCGACACAGACCCGCGATAGATTCAGTAAATTCTTTGATGAATTTCGGTTACACTCTCTTGCGTCGCGATGTGCAAAGTGCGATCAATATTGTTGGTTTCGATCCTTATTTAGGATACCTCCACGTTCAGCGCTACGGCCGCGTTGGACTGGCTTTTGATTTGATGGAGGAATTTCGGGCTTTAGTTGTCGATAGCGTGATTTTAAATGCTATCAACAATCGGATATTGACTCCCAATGATTTTACTGTAGAACCTCTGAGCAATGTGGTGCGACTCTCAGAAGGTGGGCGCAAAGAATTTCTGAAGCTGTATGAAAAGAAAAAACAGTCAGAGTTCAAGCATCCTGTTGTGGGGCGCAAGTGCACTTATCGCGAAGCTTTTGAAATTCAAGCGCGACTGTTGGCGAAATATCTGATGGGCGAAATCGACCAATATCCACCTTTAGTTTTGAAATAATTATGCACATTCTGATTTCTTACGATATCCCGGAAGATAAGCGGCGGACTAAAGTTCACAAAATTCTCAAATCCTACGGGCAGTGGATGCAGTACAGTGTGTTTGAGTGTGCGGATTTGAGCGAAACGCAGTATGCTAAGTTGCGATCGCGCTTGGCTAAATTCATCAAGCCTCCAGAGGACAGTATCCTATTTTTTCCGTTGTGCGCTTGCTGTCAAGGTAAAATTGAGCGCATTGGTGGGGTAGTTCCGATCGATCGAACTATTTTCTTTGCATAAAAATTCGCCAACCTGTAGGTGTAAAATTTGGGGGGTCAAATTTGTAGGCTCTAATCTATATAGAGTAAGGGTTTGATGCTCCCTCTCCGAAAAATAGGTTGGCGAAATCGCTAGGACTGTTGCTGGATAAGGATTTTAAGTTGAGGTGCGATCTATGGTATTGACAGAGCGAAAGCTGAAATGGTATTCTCTGAGGAGGTTGGCGAAACTGAACCTTGAAAACCAAATAGAGCAATGGTTTCACACACCGGCGGCCGCAATAAACTCCACTCCCTTCTAGGGATTGAAACAATTCTGGCCGCTCTAATGGGTCGGGGATTGGTAAGTTTTCCTGCCGCAATAAACTCCACTCCCTTCTAGGGATTGAAACCTGAATATTTGGGTTTTGGGCTGCTGACAAAATTAGCCGCAATAAACTCCACTCCCTTCTAGGGATTGAAACACTGATCGAATCACGAGAAAATTTTCAACGTCTCTAGCCGCAATAAACTCCACTCCCTTCTAGGGATTGAAACGTTCGTAAACTTACCAGTTAGTATTATGTGTACAGCCGCAATAAACTCCACTCCCTTCTAGGGATTGAAACAACATTATTGCTGGTCTGCTTTTTATGCTGTTGGCATGCCGCAATAAACTCCACTCCCTTCTAGGGATTGAAACTTTTAACAACAGCAATTTTTTAGATCCATTTTTTCAAGCCGCAATAAACTCCACTCCCTTCTAGGGATTGAAACCCAGACGACTACAGCTTGCTCGATCTCAAAACGATAGCGCCGCAATAAACTCCACTCCCTTCTAGGGATTGAAACTTAAAAATTTATTAGCGTCTATCAGTTTCTCGGGAGCCGCAATAAACTCCACTCCCTTCTAGGGATTGAAACAAATTCATTGCCTAAAGCTCACACGATCGCCAATTTTGCCGCAATAAACTCCACTCCCTTCTAGGGATTGAAACATAAGACTCTAACTGTTGTGGTGACTGGGTTTCGCCGCAATAAACTCCACTCCCTTCTAGGGATTGAAACTAATTGAGCATTAGCTAACTTCAGATTTTCATTTAGCCGCAATAAACTCCACTCCCTTCTAGGGATTGAAACTGATGGTGAACTATGTAAATTCTTTTGTTAAGGGCCGCAATAAACTCCACTCCCTTCTAGGGATTGAAACTGAAGGTTGGGATAGGTTATCTCGTCGTCGAACGCCGCAATAAACTCCACTCCCTTCTAGGGATTGAAACTATTTATATAGCAAAGCTGAAATGTTTGGCCAGTAATAGTAGCCGCAATAAACTCCACTCCCTTCTAGGGATTGAAACCATTCAAAGGTCGATTGCGTTGAGTCAAAGTCAAAAGCCGCAATAAACTCCACTCCCTTCTAGGGATTGAAACTGCAATATCTCATAGCATGATTGATTGCAAGCCAGCACATATAAGCCGCAATAAACTCCACTCCCTTCTAGGGATTGAAACCAAGCCGGAGTTGGAAGCTCCTGCTTGAGCGTTAAAAGCCGCAATAAACTCCACTCCCTTCTAGGGATTGAAACTTAAGCTCTCATTTATTTTCTCATTCTTTAATCGCGCCGCAATAAACTCCACTCCCTTCTAGGGATTGAAACTTAATGAAATTTTAGTTTCCTTGAAACTTGCGAAACCTCCTGCCGCAATAAACTCCACTCCCTTCTAGGGATTGAAACGTTGTTAGCAGTGATAGCAGTGATAGCAGTGATAGCAGTGATGCCGCAATAAACTCCACTCCCTTCTAGGGATTGAAACTGCCAAACTATAAAATTATTGGCTCAAAAATAGATCGATCCTCACCCTGTTTATCCCCTCCAATAACCTCAAACAATCGATCGACTCCACAGCGCCAAGAAAAATGTTCAGCCACAAAACCAGGCCCCGCAACCCTAGCTTTGGCAGCTATTCCAGGCTGTTCGATCGCCCGGAGCATCAAATCAGTCAAATGTTCCCACTCAGGAGCTAACATAAATAAGGTTTCCCCATCAACAACCACAGCCGTAAATTTACTCTCTATCCGCAGCGCAAAATCCGATCGCGTAAAATCATCCGTAGGGCCGCCAGCAGTGCAGATGACCAGCAAACCGCAAGCCGCAGCCTCCAACACCGGCAGATTAAAACCTTCCGCCAAATAGGGAGAAACATAAACATCCGCAGCTTGGTACAACTCAGCGACTTGAGCAAAAGATAGCTGCGTCCCAGTATAAATCAACCTCGGTAAAACCCTCGCTCTTTCGGCATCGTCGAGCACCACTCGACAGGCTTCCGCAATCTCATCTCTGGAAGGATAAAGCAGTTCAGAACCTTTTAAAACCAATCTCGCATGGGGATATTTGTCAACCACCGCAGCAAAAGCTTTTAATAAAGGGCGAATACCTTTGCGATCCGTTTGTCCGCCGATGTTTAAAAATATAAAATAGTTTGACCAGCCCAAATTGTCCCTGAGCGATTGACGCCGATCGCCCTTTGCCGGATAATAAATCTGAGGATCGACTCCCAAAGGTACAACAGCAATGCGATCGGCCTCAACCCCGCTGCGAATTAAGCCCGCCTTTGACCACGCCGAAGGTGTAATAATTTTTACTTGTGAATTAACCGGAGTTTGGGCGATCGACCTTACCCCCATCGCATCCAATACACTGCGGGTAACAATCCCCCATTCTGTCGCTGCAAATACCCAAGTTTCGGCGCTGCTGGATACTGAAAAGTCCCACGGACAGTGCATTCGCAGCGTCACGTCGGCTGACTGATTTACCGCAGGGCTCGGAATGCTGCGGAGTAATGTTTCATTTGGGCGATCGAACAAACTAATTTTTGTTTCCCAAGCTGCGTCTATGTAGGGCATATCGCGGTGGAAAAGTTCTATTTCTTTTCGCGGGCGAGCCAGCATTTCTAGCAGTTGAAATTGATTTGCTATGCAGTAGGAATGATATATAAAACGCCAGCCTTCAACAATAATCTGCACTTTACAACTCCCGCTTTTAGAATTAAAATTTTAAATAATTATCACCAATTGGTAATTAGCCATTATCAAGTATAGCAATCCTAAATGATTGTCTGTAGGGACACGGCAGTGCCGTGTCCCTACAGATGGATTTTGGGGAAATCACATTTATGTTCGCCACACGTGATAATGATTTAGGATTGCTATATAAATCAAGTAAGTAGTTACAAATACACATTCGATGGGGAGGGCGAGTTTTGCATTCATCTTCTAGCTTGTATCAGATATTCTTCGCTAAAGCCGCCCCTACAATATCCTATGTTTTTTATCTTTACCTATTTACTAATTTGTGTCCGCTTGAGGCTAAAACCTTTGAAAAATCTCGCTTTTAGTTAAGTTTCGATCCCTTGAAAAAAGGGGGTACAGGAGCCTTTTCAAAGTCCCCCTTTTTAAGGGGGATTTAGGGGGATCGAGGCTCGGCTGTAAACGATAACTACAAAGGTTTTAGGCTTAATTTGACACCAATTCCCAATTCCCAATTCCCAATTCCCTACTTCATCACTTGCCAATCCATAATCCGCCACTGTCCATCTTGACGGATTAAGTCGTAGCGCACGCGCAGGTCTTCGTTGCGAGAACTAACTAGCCGATCGCCATCGAACACTTTAGCTTTTTCTGTTACTTGGGCTTCTACTTGCGCGCGATCGGGATTAGTCGGATTTGTCGTAACCCCTTTAACTTGCAGGCTGTGCTGGTAACTCTGGTAGGCGTTGTTTTTCTGTTGAGCGTCTGCCATCAGTTGCCAGCGAGACAAAGCAGGTTCTGTGAGAACTTGCTTTAATTCTTCGACAGCGTGGTTAGGGCCCAAAGCCGCCGCTTTCGCCGACAGCCAGCTTTCAACTATTTGTTTGGCTGCTGCCTCAGTGACTACTCCCGACACTGCCGCGTTCGCCTCAGGAGCCGGGGAAGCCGCCGGGATTTCGATGGGCGGTGCTTCTAGGCTGAGCAAGGGTTGCTCTTCTCGCACGGATTGTAGGGCATTCGCCAACAAACTGAGTATTAACCACAGGATTAAGAGGCTCAGGACACCTCCGGCGACAAACAGAGCTAGCCTGTTTGGAGGCATGGACTTGACTTGGGCGGAAATTTGTGCTGCTTTGGTGCGTGTCCGATCGACTAAATCGCCTGCTAGACCCTGGCCAGTCGCTCCGCTGCGCCCGCTGGAACCTGTGCGCCTCCGGGTGGAGGTCGAGGCTGTGGGTCGTGGCGCTGTAGTTGTCGGGAGAGAGACGGCGGAGACCGCGCCTAGTGCTGCTGCCGTTGCGTGGTCTTTCGGGGCTGAGGCTGCGGTAGAGCTGTCTGCCGGTACGGGGGTCAAGGTAACGCTACTGGCTCCCTGTTGGGCTGCTGGGGGCTGTGGGGGTGCGGATCGGCGATCGCCCGTTGGTTGCAGTCGTCCCTGGGGTTTGCCCGATCGGGGCTGCACCACAACCCATTCGTTGGCCGTTTCTGCATCCGAAGGCAAAGCTTCTAGATAAGCTTGGACTTTCGGGTCAGCAAAGTAATCTTTCAAGGAGACTGGCTGATTTGCCAAGTCGCGGAAGTGTGGAAACACTTCTTCTTGCAGCCAGTGTTCAGCGTACAAGCACAGTCCCGGCAACAAATCGGGAGAATCTTGGGAATGTTCGCGAATAAAAGCGAGGGGTTCTTTTTCGGAACTGAGTTCTAGGGCTCTGCTGGCTTCTTCTGTTTGGCCCAGCAGCAGCGAACACACGGCTTTTTCGAGGTGAACGTCTTGGCGACGGCCGAGCTGCATCAGCATCAGCTTAGCGCGGCGGATCATCGCAGGTGCTCTGGTGGCAAATCCTTGGGCTAACAGGGTGTAAACCGACAGGTAAGTAGCGACTGCTGAAGGGCGACCGGCTTCGGCTTCAAATAGAGTCTGCTGTTCGCTGCTGGTTAGGTGTTTCCGCAGTTGCTGGACGAAGCGGAGGAAGTCTTCTATGCCTAAACCGGAGCGATCGTCCCCCGAGCCGTCGATGCCCTCCCGTTCTTCGAGCATTTCCCGCAGGATTTGCAGTCCCTGACGGCGCTCGGCGACTTTTTCTTCCGGGAGCGAGAGTAATTCTAAAATGTTGTACGGACGGAGTTTGTATATATCGGCTTGCATTTCACCCCTCACGCTTGGAAATAGGCTTTCGCGCAGCAGCAGTTCTTGACCTGCTTCTAATGATTTGGCGGCATTTTGGTATTGACCTTGCTGCCACTGTTCGCGACCGAGTTCTAGACACGCAAGACTTACTGTTAAAACTATATCCGGCCGCACGAGCTGGGGCTCGCCGAAGCGGCCTTCCTCGATCGCGATGCTGCCATTGTTGAGATACGGGCGACCCAGTTTCTGTACGAGTTCGTATTCTCCCAGTTCTTGCAGTACGAGCAGGGCTCCTACGAATTGGTTGTCATCGATTTCAATACTTGGAGTGTGGGGGTCGGGAGCGGCGTCTAAAGCCTTAGATTCTGCCGGAGCAGTTTCTCCTGCATCTTGCAAAACAGTGGCCGGCCCATTTGAGGTTTTTAACCTCTGCTTGGCTGCAATTGCTGCTTCCGACTCTCGATCGTATGTTTTGGCTAAAAAACTCGCATCATAAGCTTTGCGCGCGTCTGAGTCTGACAGAACGGCGCAGGCTTCATCGATCAATTGTTTGCGGGCGACGATCGCAACTTCGGAATACTCCCGACGCGGAAGCTGTAAAGTTCGATCGCGGTGAGCCTGCTGCAACTGTTCGGCAGTAGCTTGAATCGGTAGACCCAAAATCCGGTAGTAATCTAGTGGAATTAACACTACGTCCACTTCCCCAAAGCGCTAGCAACTAAATTAGCCTATCTTAGCTAAGGTTGGTTTTTAACAAAAGCATTAGTGACAACTTAGTCGGGTTTCTGCAAGAGTCCGTGCTGTCGGAGCGGCACGCCAGCCCCCTGCTTCCCTGATTTTAACAACTTCCCAACAGCAGGGCGAGAAAATTTTCGACCATTTTCTGCTGGGTTGTGTCCTCTGTCGGTTTACATTTAAATGTTTAAGTAGGCGATCGGGTATTAATTTTTTATGGCTGAGGAACGGATTTTACCAGTTTTTGACGCACAGAGCGTAACTATTTCTCGCGAAGAGGGCTTGATGCTCTACGAGGATATGGTTTTGGGGCGTTTGTTTGAAGACAAGTGTGCTGAGATGTACTACCGGGGCAAAATGTTTGGTTTTGTCCACTTGTACAACGGCCAGGAAGCGGTGTCTACTGGCGTGATTCGATCGATGCGCCGCGATAGTACGGATTACGTCAGCAGCACCTACCGCGATCACGTTCACGCTTTGAGCGCGGGCGTACCAGCGCGGGAAGTGATGG
This sequence comes from Microcoleus sp. S1D4, assembly GCF_036700765.1. NCBI lineage: Bacteria > Bacillati > Cyanobacteriota > Cyanophyceae > Oscillatoriales > Microcoleaceae > Microcoleus > Microcoleus sp. S1D4. The sequence continues at coordinate 83,159 of NZ_JAUBPP010000005.1, read as the reverse complement.
CGGAGTTGTTCGGGAAGGAAACCGGTTGCTCGAAGGGCCGGGGCGGTTCGATGCATATGTTTTCGGCCGAACATCGGCTGTTGGGAGGCTATGCTTTTGTGGCTGAGGGAATTCCGGTAGCTACGGGGGCGGCTTTTCAATCGAAGTACCGGCGCGAAGCTTTGGGCGATGAGAGTTCCGATGGCGTGACTGCTTGTTTTTTTGGTGATGGTGCTGCAAATAACGGGCAATTTTTTGAATGTTTGAATATGGCTGCTTTGTGGAAGTTGCCGATTCTTTATGTTGTGGAAAACAACAAATGGGCGATCGGTATGGCCCACGAGCGAGCCACTTCTGACCCCTTGATTTACAAAAAAGCTCATGCTTTTGGCATGGCTGGATTCGAGGTTGACGGGATGGATGTTTTGGCGGTGCGGGAAGTCGCCAAGGAAGCTGTAGCGCGGGCGCGGGCTGGCGAAGGCCCGACTTTGATCGAGGCTTTGACTTATCGCTTTCGGGGTCATTCCTTGGCCGATCCTGATGAGTTGCGCTCTAAGGAAGAGAAGGAATATTGGTTCCCCCGCGATCCGATTAAGAAGTTGGCTGCTGATTTGATCGATCGCACTTTGGCTACTGCTGAAGAATTAAAAGCGATCGACAAAAAGATCGAAGCTGTAATTGATGATGCGGTAGATTTTGCCGAGAAGAGTCCCGAACCCGACCCGAGCGAATTGTATCGGTATATCTATGCTGAAGATTAGTAGTTAGTTCGCGATAATTTGCGTTGAATTGCAGCCGCAGGTGTTAACCTGTGGCTGCCCGCATTTCAAGCTATAATCGAAGGTAGACTTTCTGTAGAAAAAGAGAGGCGCTATGATAAATATCGATCGCAATTGGAGTCAAATAACCAAAAATATGGGTGCAGTTCGAGTCAAGGTCAAGCTAACGAATGCCATTGATGAAGGCTTAGTGAGTCGAGGATTACTCAAACCAAATCTTGTGCGAGTGTACGAAGCAGAAGCACTGATAGATACTGGTGCAGTACGCACAGCAATTCCTGTAGAAGTTTGCGAACACCTTGGTTTGAGAATTCGGAGTCAGGAAATAGCAAAATATGCTGATGGCAGACAAGAAACAGTAGGATTGACTGGGCCTATGATTATTGAAATGGCAGGGCGGGAGACGATCGAGGCCGCAATGGTTTTAGGCGATATCGTGCTGATAGGTCAAACTGTCTTAGAAACTTTAGACTTGCTGGTAGATTGCAAAAATCAGCGTTTAGTTCCAAATCCCGAAAATCCCGAAAGAGCTGTGTTGAGAGTATAAAAACCATATTCATGACACCTCATAAACCCGGTTTTTTCATAGATATATGACAATCTTAAGTGAACCGTATTGGTTCGTCGTGAGGACTTCACTTCTTCTGAAAAAAGGTTCGTAGTAAGGATTTTAGGATCGACAACTTAATAACTTAAATACCTCCTACAGTTCTCTCTACTGTAAGTTGCCTTCCTCAAAGGAGGCAGAGCCTCCGCACCTGCATTACTAGGCAGAGCGAAAGTAACGAGCAAGGTTCCCCCTGGGACTTTAGTTTTTCTTAAAAAAGTGTTTAATAAAGAAGAACTAAAGTCATCACTACAAACTAAATTGAGCGAGGTTATTAATAGAGATTGACAGATACGGCTTGCAATTCTTGAGCTTTTTCTTCCGGTAAAGCATCGTTAACAAACATTCCCGCTGCGAGTTCGGTTCCCGCTAGGTATTTGAGCCGATCGCGCGATCGATAGGGTGGATAAAACTCAGCGTGCAAATGTGCCTCTGGGTGAGGCTTTCCGTCTGTGGGCGCTTGAAACCAAGCCATCAAATAAGGAAATGGGCGGTGCCACAAACCATCATATTTAAGGGCGACTGTTTTTAAGGCCTTGGCAAGTCCTTGACGCTGTTTTTCGCTAAGATCGATAAATGTGGCAACCGGTGCGATCGGCGCAATCCACACTTCGTAAGGGTAGCGGGCGCAAGCGGGCACAAAGGCGATCGCATATTCATCTAAATACAGAATTCGCTGTTTGTCTGAAATTTCCTTTTGAATCAAATCTTGCAGCAAACCGCTGCTGTTTTTTTGATAGTAAACCGACTGACATTCTAACATCCGCGCCGGCACCGGTGGCACGAACGGATAAGCATAAATTTGACCGTGGGGGTGGTGCAAAGTTACTCCAACTTCTACGCCGCGATTTTCAAAAGGCAAGACATATTGAATTTCGGGATTGCTGCTGATAACTGAAGTGCGATCTGCCCACACTTCTAACAACAATTCTAAGTGGCTTAATTCCAAAGAACCCAACGAAGCCAGCGGATCTTGAGTAAAAACGACAACTTCACAAACGCCGTTAGCCGGCGCAGTTTCCACAATATGTGTAGGCGCATTATTTGCCTGGAAACTCATCGATGGAAAGCGGTTGTCAAAAACAGCTATATCGTAATTTCCTCGTGGCAATTCTGTCGGAAATCTGGGATTAATTGTAGCAGCCAGCGGGTTATATTCCGGCGGTGGCATGAAAGTTCTTTCCTGACGGTGGCTGGCATATGCTACCCATTCCCCCCGCAAGGGATGCCAGCGAAAGTGCGGGTTGGCTTTTACAGGTTCATTGCTGGGACTTACGGCGGCGATGCCTTTTGGAATTGGGTGGCGGCTGTACAGTGCGATCGGGCGGCCGTCGGGTTTTCGCAATGTTTGGCGGTACATTTTTTGTGGGCGATCGAGCATTTTTAATATATTTTATTCCTAAGTTTCCTCAAATGTGTTAAAAATGACCGGGCTTGCTCGCGATCGGCTTACAGGCCCGTTAAAAAAACTGTCCGAACTTTTGATGACTGTTAATTAATGGGATATGGCTAGTATTCAGAGGGCGGTATAGCGGTTCGATCGCGTGGTGAGGTATGCCCTATGCCCTATGCCCTATCCCCTATCCCCTATCCCGGATAGTACCTCAGATGAGAGATCGAAAGGCTATATCTCTGCGATATGCCCTGTAAAAACTGCTTTCTTTGTACTTTTATTTTGTCGATTTTTGCGCCTTGTTTTCGGGTTCTACTGATTGCAAAGCTCCGTCGAGAATTGTCCGCGCTTCCTCAGCTTGGCTCCTAGCTTCTCGATAGCGGACGTTAGCTTGAGCGAAGGTTTTGAGAACTTTGAAACCGTCTTTGAGACGACCAATTTCTTCTGCCGTCACAGACTCATCTGTAAACAAAATGTCGATCGCCTCCCGGATTTTGAGTGCTTCTTCGCGGGATTCCATGACTTTCAATTTGAGACTTGCCAAATTGCTCAAAATCTGCACCGCTTCAGTAATTGCGTCTTCGCCATCCGACGCGGCATCTTCGATCTCCTTAACTTCAACAAACTGCTTGGGCCCAAATCCTTCTGCGAGCTCTGTAGGTAGCTGACCTTCATCCATCAGCAGCATCAGCTTATCCATCGCTTGTTCGCGGGCTTTGACTGAATCTTTCCCTCTGACAGTTAAAATAATTTCGGGGCTTTGAGGGAGTGTATAGCGAACCATATTTTGACCACAAGTGTGCGACAACAATTGAATGATATTTTATCTTTATTCGATCGCCTGTTGCAGCGATCGTTCCGCTCCATTCCCCACCGCTGGCCAAAATTTGACGCCCTTAAAATGGATGCAAGCCCCCAATTTAAGTCATGGAGAAAGAAAATTTTTCGCTCCAGCTTGAAGATTCCAGATTCAGCGGGAGAGCAAATCTTAAATCTTCAACGCCCCAATCTAAAATCGACTGACATCGTTTCCGGTTGCATCGGAATCATAAAATCGAGTCAAAAGTTAACAGTCAACAATCAACAGTCAACAGCCAACAGTCATCAGTCAACAGCCAACAGTCAACAGTCAACAGTTGACACATATACACTCAAAAGGAACTATTGACCATGAAAGATAAAATTCTTAACTTTATCAACTTGATTTTAGTAGCTGATGTGTTTTTCGTCTTTGCTATTTTTGGGTGGTTTGCGATCGCCGTAGTTGGGCGATCGACCGGAGTGAATCTCGGTTTCGATTTGTGGTACAGTCTCTGGCAGCCCGTATTCAATCCCGCCCTCGGAATTCTCATGGGCGGTGCAATTCTCAGCGGTATCATTAACCAAGTTTCTAAACGCCTCAATCCCAAGTAAAATTTATATTGTATTTGAGACGGTGATTTGGGAGGCTAGAGCCGCTAAATTACGTCGCAAATAAGGATTGGACGATCGGGATCTCAAAAAATCAACCCATGTTCTGAGTAACAAAAGTCTGGCATAAATTATGGGAGAACAAAAGTGTATCGGCATTCTCACTAGCGGAGGTGACTGTGCAGGTTTAAATGCCGTGATACGAGCCGTTGTTTACCGCGCAACGGGAACTTACAATTGGAAAGTAATGGGAATTCGTCAAGCCACCAACGGATTGATGAGTCGTCCCCCGGAAGCAATTCCTTTGAATATTGAGAAAGTAGACTCTTGGCTCACCATTGGCGGTACAATGCTGGGCACGACAAATAAGGGCAACCCTTTTGCTTTCCCGATGGCTGACGGAACTGTGCGCGATCGCTCCGATGATATTATTCAAGGCTATCATCAACTCGGTCTGGATGCCTTAATTGGCATAGGTGGCGATGGTAGTCTCGCCATTCTCAGGAAGATTGCTCTCGAAGGTAATTTGAATTTAGTTGCTATTCCTAAAACTATTGATAATGATGTCGGAGTTACCGAGCGTTCGATCGGTTTTGATACTGCTGTCAATATTGCTACAGAAGCACTAGACAGATTGCATTTTACTGCGGCAAGTCACAGCCGCGTGATAATTGTTGAAGTCATGGGACGCGACGCCGGACATATTGCAATTAGTGCCGGAATTGCTGGGGGAGCTGATATCATTTTGATTCCCGAAATTCCTTACAAAATTTCCGAAATCTGTGCCAAAATTCAAGAACGCCAACAACGCGGAAAAAACTACTGTTTAGTTGTAGTAGCGGAGGCAGTTCGCACAGAAGCAGGCGAATTAGTAATGCACACAAATCGCTTAGGTCAAAGTCGATTAGGCGGAATCGGTCAGTATTTAGCTGATACAATTTCGGAATGTAGCGGTGCAGAAACCCGCGTCACGGTTTTGGGACACACTCAACGCGGGGGAACACCTTCTTCGCTAGAAAGATTAATTGCTTCTGCTTTTGGCGTCGCAGCAGTTGATTTAATTGCCGAAGAGAAATACGACTGCATGGTATCTTGGCAGCAGCGAGAAGTTGTCAGCGTTCCGTTGGAAGATGCGATTTCCAAATATAGACCGGTAGACTTCAACGGTACTTTGGTTAAAACGGCCCGCGGTTTGGGAATTTGTTTGGGAGATTAGACAATTATTTGTCTTAGTTCTCAAACAGTAGCAAAAATCAAGAAACCGGGTTTTTTGGCAATAGAGGGTTTTTGGCTAGTATTTATACCATTTCTCTAAAATCATGCAATACTCTCCGACCCCCCCTAGCCCCCCCTTAGCAAGGGGGGGGACAAGAATACTGTTGCATTATTTTTTGAAATTGGTATTAGTTAAAAAACCCGGTTTCTGGCCCCATGTTTTTCACTTTCCCATCAGAAAACCATCGGTGTGTATCTGTGTCGATAGACTTGACAACTGCGATCGATCCTGTGATTTATGCTGAAAGTAGATTTGGCACTTGTCCAAAAACTTGAGGGTGTAATCCGCACGGGTAGCCCGCCTGCCAGTTTCGATGTCCCAGAGGTACGATGGAATATAGGGACAAAGACCAAGCCCGTTAAGGTTAAGCTTGGCAATAATACCCACAGGAAGGTAACAATGACACTTAACTTGCGGCGACCGATTTTGATAGGCGGAATAGGACTTTCAGCGGCGCTGTGGCTGCTGGAAACTTTACAGCATTCGGGTTCAGAAATGGGCGAAACGGCACTCATCGGCTTGGCGGCCGCTGGTGCGGGTTATTGGTGGTGGAAGCAACAATCCCCCAAACTCGAACTCGCACTCGCGGAACCCCTGGTCAACCGCGAAGCAGCCGAAAAAGCGATCGCCACGGCATCCGCCGCGATTAATTTGCTAGCTCAGGAAGCTCAAAACTCGGCAAATCCGGCTAATCTAACAGCAAAGCTCGATCGGCTCAAAGCGGAATTAGACAGACAAGACTTGCGGATTACCGTAAGCGGCGGCAAAGCTGTCGGCAAAACTGCCTTAATTCAAGTTTTAAATTCTAATTGGGCATCCCAACAACCGTCAAAACAGATTTTCTCAGAAACAGCACCGCTGTTTACCAATACCACAAATGTCGATGCTAAAATCAGCGGTGATTTAGTGTTGTTTGTGACAGCGGGCGACATTACGGATTCTGAATTTAAAACATTATCTCAGCTAATTTCAGCAGGTCAGCGCGTGCTGCTAGTCTGGAACAAACTAGACCAATATTTGCCAACGCAGCAGTCGCAAGTTTTGCAGCAGTTGCACCAAAGAATGCAAGGAATATTGGGAACAGAAGATATAATTGCGATCGCAGCTTCCCCAAATTCTATTAAAGTGCGGCAGCACCAAGCAGACGGCACTGTTAAAGAACGGATCGAAAATCAAGTCTCTCAACTCGAACCGCTGACAGCAAGATTGACTCAAATCGTAACCGAAGAACGGCAACAGTTGGTCTGGGCGAGTGCGGTGCGCGAAGCTGCAACTATTAAATTAGAAGCAAAAACTTTGTTAAATGCAGTCAGGCGCGATCGGGCAATTCCCATCATCGAACAATATCAGTACATCGCCGCCGCCGCCGTTTTTGCTAACCCAGTTCCCGCCTTAGACTTGCTAGCAACAACCGCCATCAGCACCCAACTCGTCATCGACCTCGGCGCTATCTACCAGCAAAAGTTTTCTTTAGACCAAGCTAAAACAGTAGCGGGAACCTTAGCAACCCAAATGTTCAAACTCGGATTAGTAGAACTGTCTACCCAAACTATTACTGGACTGCTGAAAAGCAATGCCGTCACCTATGCAGCAGGAGGCGCGGTGCAGGGAATTAGTGCAGCCTACTTTACCAGAATAGCCGGACTGAGTTTGATTGAATATTTCTCAACTCAAGAATTGGAAAATGCTAAAGGCATCTTCAATCTTACGGAACTGACGAAAACTTTGCAAGCAGTATTTATGCAAAATCAGCAAGTTTCCTTCTTGCAAGGTTTCATCAACCAAATCGCAAGTCGTCTCGCGCCTCAAATGTCTCAGTCCGAGGCAGTAAATTCAGCCGTCAATTAAGTTGAAATAAAGCAACAGGCAATATGCCTGTTCCACAAGAATTTTTTTTTATTGTGGAACGGGCATCTTTCCCGTTACGGAACCAGCTAATATTTTCCTTTTTTGTTATTCCTAAATAAGGTTGGCACGATGATACAAACTCAACCCAAAATACTAACCTTTGAACAATTTATAGAAGACAAACCCGATAACAAATCCTACGAACTTCACGATGGGGTAATGGTTGAAATGCAGCCCACAGGAGAACACGAAGATATCACAGCATACCTTGTTCAAGAATTTACGCTGCTCTACACCCAACTGCAACTCCCATACCGCATTCCCTCGAAAGCGCTAGTTAAGCCACCAGCTAAAGATACAGGATATATCCCTGATGTTTTGCTATTAAACCGTCAGGCTTTAGCCTCCGAACCCTTATGGTTGAAGTCAGCAACAATCACCCAAGGAACATCTATCCCGCTGCTTGTTGAAGTCGTCAGTACCAACTGGCGCGACGATTATCTCAAAAAGTTGGCAGATTACGAAATGATGGGAATCCTCGAATATTGGATTGCGGATTATGCTGCATTCGGCGGAATACGTCATATTGGCGACCCCAAACAACCCACCCTCTCGGTTTGCCAGCTTGTGGACGGAGAGTATAGGATTACACAATTCAGAGGGAGCGATCGCATTATTTCACCTACATTTCCTAATATGGAGCTCAACGTCGATACAATTTTCAGAGGCGGAGCCTAGTGTTAGGGAAAAGAACAAGCTCTCCGGCCTGTGCCACATTTTTTTTTGTTATTGTGGAACGGGCCGGAGAACCCGTTCAATATTTTTTGAAAAACTCCCCAATAAAAAACTAGATTTTTATCAAAAATTGTATTAAAATAAGAAATAGAATGTTATATTTCGACGCTCAATTACATTGCTTAAAAAAGCCGATCGCCAATGGCTGACAATTCCATCCAAGAAAATCGCTTGTCCCTAGCCCGTGCCAGTTTGCGCGAAGCCCTCGCGCGGTATTCTCACTTGCGCCAAGGCAAAAAAAACTCGAACAACACAGAATTAGAAGCGGCGCTGCAAGCTCAGTTAGATATCTTAAGTTACACCTCAGAAAAGCTCGATCGCAATGTGATTCGCATTGCCACTTTCGGCATGGTCAGCCGCGGCAAATCAGCGGTATTAAACGCGCTTCTGGGTCAAAAAATCTTGCAAACAGGCCCTCTCAACGGCGTTACTCAGTGGCCGCGTTCCGTGCGCTGGAGCGTGCCTTTGCCCCTCCTTGACAGTGTAGAACCCCCCCAACTCCCCCTTGGTAAGGGGGGGCTTATGGAACCGCCCCTTGGTCAGGGCGTGCCTGTGGAACCACCCCTCAGTAAGGGGGGACAAGGGGGGATTCAAGTAGAGTTAATTGATACTCCCGGAATTGATGAAGTTGGCGGCGAAGTGCGCGGCGATATGGCAAAACAAGTCACTCGCCAAGCTGACTTAATTCTGTTTGTCGTGGCTGGCGATATCACCCGCACTGAATATCAAGCTTTGTGCGAATTGCAAACAGCTCAAAAACCGCTGATTTTAGTTTTTAATAAAATTGACCTGTATCCAGAATTAGACAGAAAAGCTATTTACCAAAGTTTGCAATCACTGGGAAATTCTGAAGGCTTAGCAGCAGATTCGGTAGCAGATGCCACAGATACGGAAATTTCGGGCGATCGACCAAACAACACTTCCGATCAATCTACACCAAAATCCGCTCCTAAAATTGCTAAATCTTTAGAAATAGTCATGGTAGCCGCCGAACCCGCACCGGTGCAAGTGCGCGTCGAATGGTCAGATGGAAGTGTCACCCACGAATGGGAGTCGCCTCCCCCCCAGATAGACCAACTCAAGCACAAAATTTTGACAATTCTTAACAGAGAAGGGCGATCGCTCCTCGCTCTCAATGCTTTAGTAGAAGCTAGAGATGCCGAAGCAAACATTGCTCGTCAAGTTCTCAAATTGCGGCAAACAGAAGCCGACGATTTAATCTGGCAATTTGCCAAATACAAAGCTTTGGCTGTGGGGATAAATCCCATTGCTTTCCTAGATGTCATGGGAGCAACTGTCGCAGATTTAGCCTTAATTCGCTCCTTATCCAGACTTTACGGTTTACCCATGACTGGTTACGAAGCGGGGAAACTTTGGCAGACTATTTTCTCCAGCGCAGGCGGCGTACTTTTGGGAGAATTAGGTAGCAGTTTCCTCTTGGGATTTGGCAAAAGTGCCGCTGCTGCTGCTCCACAAATTGGCTTTTCTACTTTTGCCGGAGTCGCTGTCACTCAAGCTAGTTTAGCAGCTTACGGAACCTACGCTGTCGGTCGGGCGGCTCAAGTTTATTTAGAAAAAGGCTGCACTTGGGGCCCTCTGGGACAAGATACGGTAATTCAAGAAATTCTCGCCACTATCGAGCGCAATACAATTATCGATCGCCTCCAGCAAGAATTTAAAATATGACACAAACAACAGCCATTACTGAAATCATCCAAACTTTAGCAGATGTTGAATCTCGATTCAATATTACACGAACAGAAGCCGAGGGATTTTTCCCAGAATGGTATACAGATTTGCCCGAAATTACAGAAGCGGATCGAGCCGGTCTTAATTCGCTCCGGCGCAGATATCTCTATCATTTAAATGATGGAAGTCTGACAGAAGGAACCGTCACGCTAATCATGGGTTCACCTCTCTTGGAACGAGCGGGTTTTTACGATTCACCTTTTAAAATGACTGGTGAAAAATCTGTACAAATTGTTTTAGATGAGGAAGATGAAGAAATAGAAACTATCCAAGGAAGGATTGATGTTTTAGTGATGCAAAATCAGTTTTGGGTGACACTTTTAGAGTCGAAGCGCACCACCATCTCAGTAAGGTCTGCACTTCCCCAAACACTAGCATACATGACAGCCAATCCCCGGAAGGATAGACCGAGTTTTGCTGCGATGACAAATGGCAGTGAAATTGTATTCGTCAAGCTAGACTTTCAGAATCCACCTCAATATGACTTATCAAGAATATTTTCACCGCTTCCTCTAACCAACGAACTTTATACGGTTCTTCAAGTCTTGAGAAAAATTGGTCAACTGATATTAATTCCGGTGGCACCGGAATGATATAAACGGAGGACACGGCAGTGCCGTTTCCCTACCCGGATTAATTGTAGGGACACGGCATTGCCGTGTCCTGATTGTGGGTAATATTAATTCCGATGCTACCTGATTTGATATGATTCCCAATTCTTCAATTCTTTAATCTAAAATCTAAAATCGTATTACCTTCCGGCGATTCTCACACCTTCCCTAAAATGGGCGATCGTGGCAATTACCGCTATTGAAAAGTAAAACAGTCTGATCAGCCAAAAACAAATCCGCATTGACCAGGTAACAATGGTAGGAGCCACACCTGTTAACTGCACAAATCTGGAATTAACTTTTTTTTCAAAGCTGTCTAAGTCTTTCATCTCCGATTGTTTGGTCGGAATTACTGGAAACTGACCAGTATATACGTAATAACCGAGAAAACCTTGCAATCCTACTTTTCTCTGCAAAAAAGAGTTAGTTAATGTTGCTGTTTCTGCAGGCAATAAGTTATCCGATTCTCCGACTTTTTCTAACCAAGAATTATATCTAATTACTGGCGTAATCATGAAAACTAAGGGAACTACAACTATTAATAATGCTGCACTAATTTTGCGTCCGTATTGAGGAATCAAAAGTTTTGTAGCTACCCCAAATCCCATGCCGATAAAAGCAAATATTAAAATATTTAACAGTTCAATAATTTCGATGCCTCTCAACAAATCACCGATAATCAGAATTGTATATAATAATTTGTCCGCTAGCAGCAGGGCTGCGAATTTGATCAGAATTGAAACGCCTACAATAGTAGCTGCAATCGCTAAATACCCGATGCCCCCTAGAATGTACAGAAAAATTGAACCGGCTTGTTTTAATGGCTGCATGAAATTATTCACTCTTGTGAAAGTTTAGGAGTCTGATTGACAAAACAATTTCAAATTTTAGATAAGTTTTGCTCTCCAAATTTGACTTTTAAAATTGATTAGCTCGATGGGTTGAAGTCAATCTCAAATCTAAAATCTAAAATCGATTGACAAGTTCCCGCGCTGCCGCTTTTGCTATTTGTGCGATGCTTTCCTTGACAACACTTTCTTCGATCGCCCCCGGCTCTGGTTCCTCTTGGCGATCGATCCCCAACCATAAAAGATACTCGATATTACCGGCCGGGCCAAGTAAAGGCGACCACGTTAAACCCCGTTGCTGCCATCCTAAAGCTGTCGCTGCTTTCCACACTTGAAAAATCGCATCGGCTTGAGTTGCTGAGTCTCGCACTACGCCTTTTTTCCCGACACGATCGCGCCCAACTTCAAACTGCGGCTTTACCAACAATACCGCTTCTCGCGGCGGTGCCAACAATTCCCACAGCGCCGGTAAAACCTTATCTAGGGAAATAAACGACACATCGACTACCGCCAAATCGGCTCGCGGTGACTCCCCATAAAGCTCAGCAGCAGTCATGTAGCGCAAATTGGTGCGTTCTTTCAAAATTACCCTCGGATCGTTACGCAAGCCCCAGTCAGCTTGACCGTAGCCAACATCTATGCCGTAGACGAGGGCTGCACCGGCTTGCAGCAGACAGTCGGTAAAGCCGCCTGTGGAAATGCCACCGTCAAGACAAATTCTGCCCGCTACGGGAATCGCAAACACTTCTAAAGCTTTGGCTAGTTTGTCGCCGCCTCTGGAAACGTAGCGCGATCGCTCTTTAATCTTAATTTTTGCTGCAATGTCAACCTCAGTGCCCGGTTTGTCAACTACCTGTTGGTCGATCGAGACTTTCCCCGTCCGAATCAATGCCTGAGCTTGCTGTCGGGAAGCGCACAAATTTAGGTCTACTAATAAAGTGTCTATTCGTTGTTTAGCCAAGGTTTTTAATCTGTACGCCACGGTTGTTGACAGTAACCAGATTACCACTTACGCAAAAACCCGACTGCGGATTTTTGGCGATTATTTTGCTTTTCCAGCAGAAGTACCGCCACGAGCCCGCTGTCATTTTTTCCGTGCTTGAGATAGCTGCGGGGTGAGACCCCTTATCTTGCATGATGTGACACAGAGCGCTTTTTGTGGATAGTTCGATCACAAATAAACATTCTTAGAATCACACAAAAACTTGGGCTAGTAGCGGATTATGTAAATACAGGGGAATGCGCCACACACACAATCAGGGCGATCGAGCATGAAAACAATGAACTTTCCTATCAAAAATCCGACTATTTGTCAAGAAAATCCCTTAGCCTTCGTCAGCGGTAACATCATCCACATTCTTTATCCCAACGGCGAAGTAGAAGTAACAACAACCGAGCAAATCGATCGCCGCCAAACCAAAAATCCCCTCGACAAATGCCTCGTCTGGGGATGTGTTGGCGATTTTTAACCAATAAAAAAGATCGCTTAGAGGCTGTGATGCCAAAAAAGCGATCGAGATAGTGCTACCTGCAAGCTACAGATGCAATTTTCTGTTACAAGAAAGAGCTTGCTTGACTTAAATATCTTGTTCGCTCAATTCGCGAATCATGTAATCAAAAGGTTGCTCCAGAAAAGGCCCCACAGACAAGCCTGCAGCTTCCACCTCAGCCTTAACCATCTCCTTCATAATGCCAATCCCCATCACCGTAGGGCCAATGGGCACGCTTAGAGAATTGTAAGTTTCCCGCAAACCTTGCAGCACGCGCTCGTCGAGCACATCCGTACTTCCCGCAACCAGGGCGTAAGTAGCATAGCGCAAGTAATAGTCCATGTCCCGCAGACAAGCCGCGTAACGGCGAGTCGTGTAGGCATTTCCACCGGGACGGATCAGTTCCGGCTGTTCGGCAAATAGCTGGATACCAGCTTGCTTGACAATTGACGCAGCATTGCTGTTGATTGCCGCTGCAGCCTGTACCCGTGCTGTGCCGGTTGCAAAATAAGATTTCAACCGATCGATACCATCCCGGTCTAAATACCTGCCAGCAACATCATAATTTTCAATCAGACTCGTCACTGCATCGCGCATTAGTTTGTCTCCCAAAAATCTTTATCAATACTTTGCTATCTGAGATAGACCGCCTATTGTAGACTACTACAAATCGGCCTTTGATTAAGATTTGAGATAGGATTTGCACGATCGGCAGTCAATCCCCGACCAATAGCCGCAAAATTCTGCCGTTCGTTTTGTATAAACAGCCGAAACACAGACCAAATAAGAATCACAAACTACCCAACCGCGATCGGCTCAATTTTGAATTATTGTATCTTTTGCTACAAAAAATTGATAGCTGAAGGCCTACGATCGCCCAAACAGTCTGAAATCTGCCGTTAGCGAAGCTTGCAGAAGAGAATCGCCCGCAACCACACCAATATCAGGAGTAAGTGATGTTCCAGACACCCCAAGAAGCCCTAAACTACATAAAAGAAAATAAAATCCAGATCGTTGACCTAAAATTCATCGATATGCCGGGGATCTGGCAACACCTTTCCCTGTACCACGACCAAATCGACGAAACCGCCTTCACAGACGGCATACCCTTCGACGGTTCCAGCATTCGGGGCTGGAAAGCCATCAACGAATCAGACATGACGATGGTCATCGATCCGACCACCGCTTGGATCGACCCGTTCATGGCAGAACCCACCATCAGCTTCATTTGCAGCATCAAAGAGCCCCGCACCGGCGAACCGTACAATCGCTGTCCCCGCACCATAGCTCAAAAAGCCATAGACTACTTACTGACAACCGGTCTCGGCGATACAGCATTCTTCGGCCCGGAAGCAGAATTTTTTATTTTTGACGACGTTCGCTTCGACCAAACCCAAAATTCCGGCTACTATTACGTAGATTCGATCGAAGGTCGCTGGAATTCTGGCAAAGAAGAACCAGGCGGCAACCTCGGCTACAAACCGCGTTACAAAGAAGGTTATTTCCCAGTAGCACCAACCGATACCTCTCAAGACATGAGAACGGAAATGCTGCTGACAATGGCAAAATGCGGCGTACCCATCGAAAAACACCACCACGAAGTCGCCACCGGCGGGCAATGCGAACTCGGTTTCCGCTTTGCCACATTAGTACAAGCCGCCGACTACTTGATGACATACAAATACGTCATCAAAAACGTCGGCAAAAAATACGGCAAAACCATCACCTTCATGCCCAAACCGCTGTTTAACGACAACGGTTCCGGGATGCACGTTCACCAGTCGATTTGGAAAGACGGCAAACCTCTATTTGCAGGCGATCAATATGCAGGTTTCAGTCAAATGGGACTGCATTACATCGGTGGCATTCTCAAGCACGCCCCGGCACTTTTGGCACTCACCAACCCGACGACTAATTCCTACAAGCGTTTAGTTCCAGGCTTTGAAGCGCCTGTAAACCTAGCTTACTCTCAAGGAAATCGATCGGCATCAGTACGGATTCCGTTATCGGGAACCAACCCTAAAGCCAAGCGGTTAGAATTCCGCTGTCCCGATGCCACATCCAACCCCTATTTAGCATTTGCAGCCATGCTGTGCGCCGGCATAGACGGCATCAAAAATCAAATCGATCCAGGTGAACCTTTGGACGTGGATATCTACGACCTTTCGCCGGAAGAATTGAACAAGATTCCTTCGACTCCCGGTTCCTTGGAAGGTGCTTTAGAAGCTTTGGAAAAAGACCATAGTTTCTTAACTGAAACCGGCGTATTTACCGAAGAATTCATCCAAACCTGGATTTCCTACAAACTCGACAACGAAGTCAACCCGATGCGCTTGCGTCCTCACCCCTACGAGTTTGCTCTCTACTACGACTGTTAGATAAGTTAAAAATCACACCTCAAAAAAATTAAAATTATCATTTTTTGAGGTGTGATATCATGTGCAATCGAACGATCGCGATCGGATGAGTTTGTGGTGAGGAATTTAGTCTTGACAATCGAAGGACTACAGTCCTCACTACAAACCACTTTTATTTTGGGCGATCGACCGAACATGATACGATTCTAAAAAAGGTCGCCGTTGCAGGCGATTTTTTTTTATATTAAATCAATCCGAACTCCAATTCCCAATTCGCAATTACCCATTCCCAATTCCCAAATTTTAGAACATCTGTATTAGCCCCCAAACTTTGCCGTTACCGGAAACCATCAGGGCTACGCTGTGAGTGGTAGGCCCCATAGTAGCGTCCGAGACATCCTCTACAGCCCATTTATTTGCTTTCTCATCGACAATAAACAAATCGTCAGCGGTAGTGCCTTCTTGAACCCGATATATCTTATTCAAAATGAAACGCTGTCGCGCCTCAGCTTTTGGTATCCCCGTAACTTCATCAGGATCGACAGAGAGGGCACTGCCTTCTTTTAATGTACCTTTCGAGTTACTTAAATTGCGATCGCTCTTTTCTGATATTTGTAGACTGTGAAGCTGGACGCAAGGCTTTGTCTCAGAGATATTTGAGACAGCAGCTAGCGCCCCACTTTTTTCTAAACCGAGAACCGCTGCAAAAGCTGTAAAAATTAACAAAATCTTAAAATTATTCACAGTAATTATCCTTGTTTGTGTGTTAAATGCTGCTGTCAGTATAAAGTAGCAATTAGCGATTAGCAATTACCAAACGATGTCTGATATTTTTGTGATGGTTCGCAATCAAAATAACGTCGCCATGACTTCAGTTGATGGCATTGCCTTCATTACTTTACTGAATCAGGACGGACGGGTACTGGCCGAGGAAACGGTTGCTTTGATGGAGGCAGATGCGGGATTTGATGACTTGGCACCAGGACAATATACTGTAATAGTTAGGCACGAACAGGTTGAACCACAATCTGCAAAATGGGATGTCACGATTGGCAAAAAAGATCGAGTCATCATACTGATATTTGTTTATCTAGAACCGGAACGGGTACTCCTTCGCATTCTAGCTACTGTTGAAGATAGACTATAACCATGACAGCTAATGTTATTCCATCACAATCAATTAAAATGTTTCGCTATCGAGTGCATTTCTTGGCAAAAGACCTTTGGAAGGAAAAAAACCCAGTTGGTCGAATGAATTTGGCTTTGCAGTTGGCGGATGCGGCGAGTACGCTGGCCAGATTGGAAGTGGAGGAAGCACAAAAATTTCAACAAGAGTCGGCTTCGGTTCTGGTTTCAGACTCAACTGAGACTTGATATCAATTTTGGGAATAGGGCATTGGGAATTGGGGATTGACAACCAACTTCTGCATTGCTTTATTGAATGAGCAAGCCGAAAAATTGCGTTACACTTATA
This sequence comes from Microcoleus sp. S1D4, assembly GCF_036700765.1. Lineage (NCBI taxonomy): Bacteria > Bacillati > Cyanobacteriota > Cyanophyceae > Oscillatoriales > Microcoleaceae > Microcoleus > Microcoleus sp. S1D4. The sequence continues at coordinate 66,543 of NZ_JAUBPP010000005.1, read as the reverse complement.
TAGGTATCTTTACAAAACAACATAAAATCATGACTGTTGCCTATCCCCGCAAGCTCCGCAACGCAATGGGAGCACGCGAAATTTTAGCTCAAGTGGTGCGCGATCGCGAAATTCACCTGATCACCCTCAACCGCTATCGGTTTAGCGAACAGCGCAGTTGCAAAGACCTCACCGACTTGATCGAGCAGCTAGACGGCGAACCGGCCGAACTTGTGCGCGATCTTTCCCGGCACATCTCCGACGAAGCGCGGCACGCCATGTGGCTGACAGATTTGCTGGTAGACTTGGGCCAGAATGTGGGCAAGCCGCCGGGAGTATCCTACATTGACGAGTTTGAAAGGTTGTTCGACAGCGAGAAACAAGACCCTACCAAAGACCGCGAAGATTTTGTAATTTCTTCCCTAGCGGCGATTAATGTCACCGAGAAGCGGGGATGCGAGTATTTCTCAGCCCACATCCACGCCCTGAAAAAGGCTCCTGAAACCGACGAAAACATCAAAATTCGCGAAACCATCGAAAAGATTTTTCCCGAAGAAGCAGGCCACGTCCGCTGGGGGAATCGCTGGTTGGGCGCAATTGCTGCTAAAAGCCCGGAACACCGCCAGAAGGTGGAACAGGCCAAACGCAAGTATGTGGCGATCGAACAAGCAGCATTTGAATCGGGAATGGATATTATGCTGGGGGCAGAACTCCGCCGCGTCACCCGCTTGGTAGACATTGCCAACACGATGCCGATGTGGGAACGCCCGCAATATTTGATGGAGCGCTTGCCCGCAACTCTGTTGGCCCCCGACTTGCAAATGACTAGAGTCGATGTGGCTCAGCGCGCCTGGAACCGCGACCCGCAGGCATTTGTGGAGAAATTTGTGCCGATGTTCCTCAACGGGATGAAAAACATTGAGAAGAAGCCGGCGGCTAAACCCAAGGCTTAAACATCTAGGGAGGCAAAGCAAGAGTGATATGGGTTCCCAGGCAGAGCCTGGGAACCAGTAATAGACTCGTTCTACTCGTTACCAGGAAAAGCTTGGTGACGCAACATGGGAGGCTCTGACTCCGATGTTTTGTCTGGGAGAAGCCTTTTGGGGAGCGGTTTTTGTCAATAAACCGGGTTGATGAGGGTTTTTGTAAGTGAGTCGTATTTTTGTAAGTCCTAAATAGGAAGTAAACTGATTGTTGGAATAGTTTTTCTTATAAATATTAATCATGACTAACAGCGAACCGAACATACAAACAGCTTCCGCAGAAAGCCAATCTAGTGAAAGCGCGATCGCCGATGCCCAGGTTGAAAAAGCCACAGCAGTAACCTATGCAGAAGAAATTGAGACTGTGATTGCCAGCATGGCTGTAGACCAAAAAGTCATGGTGGGAAAAAATGAAGCTGGCGGGCATCTTTGGAAATTCAAGTACGGCAGCGTCGAAGTATTCGTACAACTCAGCGGCGAAACCGAAGATGATACTTTGACTGTTTGGGCTTTTGTACTGCAGTTGCCGGCAAAGAATGAAGCTCAATTAATGCGGAAAATTCTAGAAATGAATTGGCTGTCTACCTTGGAATCTCATTTTGCGATTGTGGACAATCAAGTTGCAGTAATCTCGACTCGGACGATCGCCGAAATCTCTGCCGGGGAAATTTCTAGAATTATTACTATTGTCGCCACCATCGCCGATGACAACGACGACTTGCTACAAGCAGAATTCGGTCAATAGGGCGCACGACTTTTAAGCCATCGATACTCCGCTAAATTATTGGCAGTTGCGTACCTCACATTTAAGTGGGTGCGTGACTTTTAGCTATTTATTTAAACAAAAATGGTTTGACAAACTTCGCCATACGATCTAGTTCTGGCTTGTTGTGTTTGAGAAGATTATGTCCCCATAACTCATTTGTATTGTCAGAACAATCCTTTGCAAGAGCTTCTCCAATCTCCTCAAAAGTCTTTTTGATGTCTGTCCTTAGATTCTCGGGTTCTGATAGCACTCCCAACACGAATACTCTTGCTTTTAGATCGTCTGGAATATGACTTTCTACATAACTCAACCGATTTTTACTATCGTCGAAATCAATGAGCAAAACCATCATTCTTTCTGGGAATTGTCGCATTTCAGACGCATACTTATTAGTTAATTCCTCCACAGCTTTTTTCCAACCACCAGCAAGTGGCAGGACTTTAACAGCACGGTTATCGTTTAGCTCAAGAAGAAATCCGTTGGCAATCTGGCGATTATGATCATCTTCGGCCAACACATGAATGTGCGGTAGATAATTATTACTCATAGCTCTATGTCGCCAGCAATCAAGCGATTTATCAGGTCGCCTTTAACAGACATTTCACTCAGCGGTCTGACTAAAGTTGGCTCTAAGTGGCTGTTTCGATATAATAAAAAGGTATTTTCATCTGAAAACTTTCGGATTGCTTCAGGATTATGCGATGTCACTAAGATTTGTCCGCTATTCTTAAATGAGCGTCGCAGTGATGTGACAAAATGTCCAACCTCCGATAAGGATAGATAGTTGTCAGGTTCATCCCAGAAGCAAAAAAGAGGGCCATAGGATTTGTTAGCAGCCAACACAAGTTAAATTTTTCTGGCAAATCAAACGCCAGGATATATTTGTATAATTTATCTTCAAGTAATACTTCTATTTCAAAGCGGATCGGGACATCAGACCTCCCACGAGCGAAATCTTTCGGGCTAATCAGCTTCAGTTTTTCAAGTTCGCGCATTCTATTGATGCCTCGACTAATCTTCTGAAGGACTTCTAATGCAGAAGCAATAGTTGATTTACCTGCACCGTTTTTTCCAATCAAAAGAGCCGATGGCATTCCCTGTATCTTCAGTTCAAAGTTTTCTAGGCATCTGAAGTTGTTTATATATAGTCTTTGGATCATAACAAAACTACTCCAAGGAGCGGTAACTAAAAAAACTTTTTGAACCTTTTAAACTGCTTAATTAAATAATAGGTATTGCCATAAAATTCCCAAAAATTCGGGTGTTTTTCTGATCTTGAGACAGATTAGTTGCCGAAATATTAATTCCCGCAGCCGACATTTACCTCCAACTTGTCAAAAAAACACCACTGATCCAAGTCTACTCCGTACTTAAAACTTAATAGGCAGGCCCTGCAATCCAAGAAATCGCGATTCCCAGCCCCAAACCGACGACCACTTGAAAGGGAGTGTGTCCCAGCAACTCTTTCAGGCGAGCTTCATTTAGGTTGTGATCTTCCTCAAAAAACTCGTCAATTAGTTGGTTGAGAATGCGGGCTTGTTTGCCGGCGGCTTGGCGGACGCCAGCAGCATCATACATAACGATAATTGCAAAAATCGTGGCGATCGCAAACTCGGAACTTTCCCACCCCATCGTTTGTCCCACACCAGCCGCTAAAGCGCCGACAAAGGAAGAATGAGCGCTGGGCATTCCGCCGGTGGTTACTAAATTCCGAAGATTGAATTTACGATTTTTGACTAATTCGATCGGCAACTTTAATACTTGAGCCGCCAGACAAGCGATCAAAGCCACTATCAGTACATGATTGTTTAAAATGCCGCTGCAAATTTCCTGCATACTGTTTGGTATTTCTAGTTACTGCGGCTTGTAATAAAATCAGCAATCCCCAGCAGCGGTAGAGCTTTGCTCCCAAACACTGCCAGTTGAGACTTAGCATCAGCAACAAGCTGCGAAGCTTGGCGCCGAGACTCATCAATTCCCCACAAACTCGGATAAGTCACTTTCCCTGCTATAACATCTTTCCCAGCAGTTTTGCCCAATTCTTCTTGAGTAGCCGTAATATCCAGAATATCGTCAATTATCTGGAAAGCCAGCCCAATATTCTTGGCAAAACGAGACATCCGCTGCAAATCAGCAGCCGAAGCCCCACCCAAAATTCCCCCACAAACTACGCAGGCTTCTAACAGCGCGCCGGTTTTGTGAGCGTGAATATAATTCAAAGTTTCCAGAGAAACATCTGTCTTTCCTTCCGACTCCACGTCAACCACCTGACCGCCGATGAGTCCACCAGCCCCGGCAGCTCGCGCTAAATGGGCGATCGTCTGCAACACCTGCTGGGGGGGTACGTTCTGAGTTTTACTGGCTATAAATTCAAAAGCATAGGTCAACAAACCATCCCCAGCCAAAATAGCGATATCTTCGCCATAGACTTTGTGGTTTGTCAGTTTGCCGCGCCGGTAGTCGTCATTGTCCATTGCCGGTAAATCGTCGTGAATTAGCGACATTGTATGGATCATTTCCAAAGCGCAAGCTGTCGGAATTGCCATAGAGGTAGTGCCGCCGGCGAGTTCGCAGCTAGCCAAACACAGGATCGGACGCAAGCGCTTGCCGCCCGCTAGCAGCGAGTAGCGCATGGCTTCGTAAATTTTCTCTGGGTAGATGACCGGTAGTGCATTGTCGAGAGCTACCTCGATCGCCCTTTTTTGCTCGACTAAGTAAGTAGATAAGTCGAAAGCGGATTCCGGTGTGGAAGAATCCATTTCTGTTGCCAATACCATCCCTTGCTCTCTTGTACTGAATGTGAATGGAGATACTTTGAGTTGTTCAGGTCGAATCTGGCCGACTTTTAGGGCGGTGGTTATCCGCACTCCGAGTATCAATTAATCATTCTAAGGGTGTTGTTGCACAGAAAATCTTTGAGTTTTGATAACTTTGTGAAATTACCCGTTTATCTAAAATCTACAATCTCAAATCTCAAATCCGCCACTTTGCCTGACAACTTCCAAAAACCGCTGCACCGCTGCCGTAGGATGGTTGCGCCAAATTAGGGCGATCGCCACCATGCAGGTTGATTCTGGCAAAGATTTGTAAACAACCCCCCTGCGCTGGAAATTTTGCATCGATGCCGGGACGATCGCCACGCCCATCTCGGCGGCTACCAAACTGATAATTGTCTGCATTTGAATTGCTTCTTGACCGGCGATCGGGCTAAAACCGGCTTGTTGACAAAGACTGACGATCGCATCGTACAATCCCGGAGCCTGGGAACGCCCAAATAAGATGAACGGTTCGCCTGAGAGTTCGCGCAATTCCACGTAAGGGCGATCGGTCAAAGGATGCGTTTCTGGTAGCGCCACCATCAGAGGTTCTCGAAACACGATTTCGGAATTTATCCCGTCTTCCTCGACTGGAGGGCGCACGAAGCCGATATCAATGCGCCCTTCCCGCAACCGCTGCAACTGTTCGTTAGTTGTGAGTTCGTGCAATTCGAGTTTGACGGCCCGACACCGAGTGCGAAACGCCTGCAAAATGGGTGGAACCACATTGTGCGCGGCAGAGCTCACAAAGCCTACAGTTAGTTGGCCGAGTTCGCCGCGGCTGGTTTGTCTGCCGAGTTGAATTGCGCGATCGACTTGCTGCATAATTTTTTGTGATTCCTCAAAAAAAACCTGTCCCGCAGCCGTTAGCTGCACCGTCCGCTTGGTGCGGCGAAACAGTTGAAAGCCCAACTCTGCCTCCAAATGCTGAATTTGTTGGCTCAGCGGAGGTTGAGCCATGTGCAGTTTTTCGGCTGCGCGAGTGAAATTCAACTCTTCTGCAACCGCAATGAAATAACGCAAATGTCGCAGTTCCATACATTTTAAATCATTAATATTTTAAAAGTATAAGTTGTTGTTTAAACAAGTATTGGACATTTATGAGGGCATTTAATACAGTGATTAATAGGTGAAATTGAGAATTCAAATAATGGCTAATTTGGATATCAAAATTAGAGAAGCAGAGCTAGCAAATTTGGAACTCATTCTGGCTTTTATTTCGCAAAAAAGCGAGTTTGATGGAGCCAGACATCTGTTAGCAGCAACAACAGATAAATTGCAGGAAACTTTATTTGGCAATCGTCCGCTAGTGCGGGTTTTGTTGGCGGAAGTTGCAGGAAAAGCGGTAGGATTTGCGATGTTTTATCCTTCCTATTCAAGTTTGTTGGCGCAGCCGTGCCTCTGGCTTGATGATTTGTTTGTGCAAGCTCCTATGCGCGGTATGGGAGTGGGTACAGCTTTGTTGAAACATTTGGCACAAATTGCTGAGTCCACAAATTGCGGGCGGATTGAATGGACTGTTAATACTGGGAATGCGCCTGGTATTGCTTTTTATGAAAAGCAGGGTGCGCGCATTTTGGAAAATATTAGGGTTTGCAGAATTGAGGGGGATGGAATTAATCTGCTTGCTGGGAAATGATTTAATAACGAACCGCGAAGGCGCGAAGAACGCGAAGAGAAGAGAAAAGAAGAGAAGAGGAGAGATGAGATGGCACAAGCTTTTTGGAATTCAGCTCTTTATGAGGGAAATCATGCTTTTGTTTGGCAGTACGGTGAATCGCTTTTGGAGTTGCTGGTTCCGAAGGCTGGTGAACAAATTCTGGATTTGGGATGCGGTACGGGACAGTTAACTGGAAAGATTGCTGAAAGCGGTGCTTTTGTGCAAGGTATTGATTCGTCTTTGGCGATGATTTCTACGGCAAAAGTTAACTATCCTCACATTCATTTTGCGGTGGCGGATGCTAGGGATTTTCAAGTGGAACAGCCGTTAGATGCTGTGTTTTCTAATGCGGTTTTGCACTGGATTAAACAGCCGGATGCTGCGATCGATTGTGTGGAAAAAGCGCTGAGGCCGGGAGGGCGTTTTGTTGCTGAGTTTGGCGGTAAGGGGAATGTGGGGGCGATCGCCCGGACGCTTTTGAGTGTTTTGTCAGAAATTGGCTTGTCGGAGCCTGAATCGCTTAATCCTTGGTATTTTCCGAGTGTCGGCGAGTATGCTGGACTTTTGGAAAAGCAGGGTTTTGAGGTGGTTTATGCGGTTTTGTTCGATCGCCCGACTCCCCTAGCCGGCGGCAGCGCGGGTATGGTAAATTGGATTGAGATGTTTGCAGGCGAGTTTTTGTCGGGTTTGTCGCCGGAAGTGCGATCGCACGTAATTAACGCAGTTGAAGAACGTTTGCGGCCAACTCTTTACCGCGATGGTAATTGGATTGCGGATTATCGACGAATTCGCGTTGTTGCTGTCAAACAATAGTCGCCGCAGCCACAATTAGCCTGTACGGTATTTAATAGACTTTTTGCATAAATGCTCGATCCTGCAACCGTAGATGTCAGAGAGATCAACACAAATAAACGCAGATAATTTGTGAGTGAGTGCAAGAGGTACAATCAATCGCATAACCCGCATGATGTAGGGTGCGTCCAGCAGGCGCACCTTACCGCTACAGGCGCATTAAACTATCTTTTTCTGATAACTCGAAACTGTATTTTCCAACAGCATAGCAACAGTCATCGGCCCGATTCCTCCCGGCACTGGCGTGATAAATTCGGCTACTGTTTTCACAGCATCAAAATTTACATCTCCGGCCAAACGGCTAGTACCGTCTGGATTTACGACGCGGTTAATACCTACATCAATTACTATTGCTCCCGGTTTGACCATATTAGCTGAAATCATTTCTGTGCGCCCGACTGCAGCTATCAAAATATCGGCTTGGCTGGTAATTGATTCTAGGTTTTTCGTCCGCGAATGAGCTACAGTCACAGTACAATCAGCTTCTAACAGCATCAGCGCCATCGGTTTACCTACCAAAATACTGCGCCCCAAAACAACGGCATTTTTTCCTTTCAAATCAATCTGATATTCTTCCAATAACCGCATCACTCCGGCGGGAGTACAACTGCGTAAACCTTCTTCCCCGCGCACTAAGCGGCCTAAATTTATAGGGTGCAATCCGTCTGCGTCTTTGTCTGGGGCAATTTGGTACAGCAGCGCAATTGCATCTAAGTTTTCTGGTAGGGGGAGTTGTACTAAAATGCCGTCTACTCGATCGTCCTCGTTGAGCGCCCTAATTGCAAGTTCGAGCTCAGCTTGAGTCGCATTTGCTGGGTAATGCTGGCCAAAGGAAGCTATGCCAACTTTAGCGCAGGCTCGCTCTTTGTTACGCACGTAAGCCGCGCTGGCTGGGTTGTCCCCCACCATCAGCACTGCAAGTCCCGGAGGACGCCCAATCTGGGGCTGTAGGGCGCGGACTCGATCGCTCAGCTCGCTTTGAATCTTTGTCGCTAAAGCTTTGCCATCTAGTATTTGAGCAGTTTTGGAATCCATTGTAGACTCTGGGTTAGGGGCTGACGATTTTAGATTTTACCTTAATCGCAGACTCGGACTAAACTAGAGGAATTTCGCCTCTTGCGATCGAGTCTGGAGATTCTGTTAAAGTAAGTCGTATCTCAAATCTCAAATCAGTTGACCTAATGACTACATATGCAATTAAGCAAGTTTGGGTTCAAAGATTCTCCACTGGCTCTTTATTACTAATACTTACCAGCGGTTTGCTCAGTTGTGGCAATTTACCGATGTCTCAACTCAATTTTGGTTTTAATGTTACTAATATTGCGGACATTCAACAAAAGCGGCAAGTCGATAGTGAAGTTTATCTCCGGGGAAAGGTGGAAAATCGCGCTCCTTTTGTGGGGAATGCGGCTTATCAAATCCAAGACAGTACCGGTAAGATTTGGATTTTAACTAAGCAAGCTTTGCCCCAGCTTGGCGATGAAGTTTTGCTGAAGGGAGAAGTCCGCTACAAAAGTATTACGCTAAAGGGATTGGCAGGACAGGATTTAGGTGAAGTTTATGTTGAGGAACTGAAACAATTAAAGCGCATTTCAGCGGCCGATGCTTCGCAATAGGTACAGGCGAATTTGTTCGCTAATTAAGATTGATTTTGATGTGGTTGGGATATTGTCTGTGGGGTGGGTGCTGGTTTATTAAAATTGTTTGTTGATGTTCGATATTATTGGTGAAACCGCCCCATAGACAATAAATGATTCCGTATATCCTAAGTCGCTAAACCTTTATGATTAATGACTAATGATATCAAATCCGGTTGCACTCAAACATGATTGTTGACTGTTGACTGTTGACTCGATTTTATTATTCCGATGCAACCGGAAACGATATGATTAATGACCAATAACCAATAACAAATAACCAATAACCAATGACTAAAATTCATGTTGCGGTCGCCATTTTATACCGAGACGGCAAGTTTCTCTGCCAGTTGCGGGACGATGTTCCTAATATTAGGTATCCGGGACATTGGGCTTTGTTTGGCGGACACTTGGAACCTGGGGAAACGCCGGAAGTTGCCGTAATCCGGGAATTGCAAGAAGAAATTAGTTATGCTGCTCCTCCTAGAAGTATCTCTCTTTTTTGTTGCGATGTCGAAGGAGATGTTGTTCGCCACGTTTTTCACGGACAACTTAGTGCGGATGTCAAGGATTTAGTTTTGCTTGAAGGTTGGGATATGCAGTTGTTGACAGCCCAGGATATTCGGGCTGGTAAATGCTATTCTCAAAAGTCTGGAGATGTGCGACCTTTTGGCATTCCTCACCAGCGGATTTTATTGAGTTTTATTGATTCGATCGCTACCGTGAATATGAACTAGCGTACAGTACAATCACTAACAAACCACATATGAGACCTGGCTAGGGCGGCGAGAATGCTAGCCAACTGCCACAGCTCAGCCGTTGGTCGGCAAAAAATAGCAAGAAGACCCAACAGAAGGTTACGCGCAGATCATGCAACCATTTAAACTGCCAGAATTTTATATGCCTTGGCCGGCACGACTGAACCCAAACCTGGAAGCAGCGCGAGTTCATTCCAAGGCGTGGGCTTACGATATGGGCATACTTGGCTCAAAAGAGGAAGCCCAAGAGCAACCTATTTGGGACGAACGTAAATTCGATGCCCATGACTACGCTTTACTTTGCTCTTACACCCATCCAGACGCACCAGGGACGGAACTTGACCTAGTAACCGACTGGTATGTGTGGGTATTCTTTTTTGACGATCACTTTCTGGAAATCTATAAGCGCAGTCAAGATTTGGTTGGGGCGAAGGAATACCTCGATCGACTACCCGCATTTATGCCGATTTTCCCTAACGAAACCCCTCCCGTTCCCACCAACCCAGTAGAGCACGGTTTGTTAAACCTCTGGTCTCGCACTGCCTTTACTAAGTCTGTGGAATGGCGGCGACGATTCTTTGAGAGTACCAAGCACCTCTTAGATGAGTCGATGTGGGAACTCGCCAATATCAATCAAAATCGGATTGCCAACCCGATCGAATATATCGAGATGCGGCGCAAAGTCGGTGGCGCACCTTGGTCAGCCCATCTCGTGGAACACGCTGCGTTTGTAGAAGTTCCAGCTAAAATTGCCGCCACTCGACCGATGCGAGTCCTGAAAGACACATTTGCCGATGCAGTGCATCTTCGCAACGACCTGTTCTCCTACCAGAGAGAAGTGGAAGATGAAGGTGAGAATTCCAACTGCGTGTTGGTGTTGGAGCGCTTCTTGAATATTAGTACCCAAGAGGCGGCTAATCTCACTAACGAGCTGCTGAACTCGCGGTTATATCAGTTTGACAACACTGCTGTTACCGAGTTGCCCTCCCTCTTTGAGGAGCACGGAGTAGACCCCGTAGAGCGTGTGAACGTTCTCCTTTACATCAAAGGACTTCAGGATTGGCAGTCGGGCGGTCACGAGTGGCACATGAGGTCGAGCCGCTACATGAACGAGGAAGCGGGTAATTCTGCGACACCGACGCTGAATCTAGGCCCCACAGGGTTAGGGACATCGGGGTTGCGGTTGGAATCGTTATACTCCACCTTGGGTTTAGGAAGGTTCAATAGCTTTACTTACGTTCCCTACCAGGCTGTAGGGCCCGTGAAATTGCCTAAGTTTTATATGCCCTTCTCTACCACTTTGAATCCCAATCTGGATGAGGCGCGGAAGCATTCCAAGGAATGGGCACGGCAGATGGGGATGCTGGACGAGCTACCGGGCATTCCTGATGGCTTCATCTGGAATGACCACAAGTTTGATGTTGCCGATGTCGCCCTATGCGGTGCGTGGATTCATCCCAAAGGGTCTGAGGATGAGCTGAATCTGACAGCGTGCTGGCTGGTGTGGGGAACCTATGCCGACGATTACTTCCCAGCCATCTACGGAAATAACCGGGACATAGTTGGTGCGAAAGTGTTCAACGCCCGAATGTCGGTTTTCATGCCCCTCGACGACTCCACTCCCCCTGCCGTGCCGACTAATCCGGTGGAACGGGGCTTGGCAGATATTTGGTCTCGCACTGCTGGGCCCATGTCCCTCACCGCGCGGACTGAGTTCCGCCGCGCGATTCAGGATATGACTGACAGTTGGGTGTGGGAACTCGCCAACCAGATCCAAAATCGGATTCCTGACCCGATCGATTATATCGAGATGCGCCGTAAGACCTTTGGGTCGGATTTGACGATGAGCTTGTCTCGACTAGCCCAGGGCGGCGAGATCCCGATGGAGATTTACTACAGCCGGCCGATGCGATCGCTGGAGAATTCTGCGGCCGACTTTGCCTGTTTCACGAACGACATCTTCTCCTACCAAAAAGAAATCGAATTTGAGGGCGAAATCCATAACCTCGTGCTAGTTGTGCAGAATTTCCTCAACTGCAATATACCCCAGGCTGTCGAGATTGTGAACAATTTGATGACCGATCGGGCAAAACAGTTTCAACACATTGTTGCCACTGAATTGCCTGCCCTGTTCGACGATTTCAACCTGGATGAAAGTACCCGCGAGAAATTGCTGGGATACGTCGAGAAATTAGAAAATTGGATGTGCGGCGTACTCAGGTGGCATATCAAGGTAGACCGCTATAAGGAATTTGAATTGCGTAATAGTGCTTCCCCGATCGCGCGGCTGCTGGGCGGCCCCACAGGGCTGGGAACCTCGGCTGCACGGATCTGCTCGTTGGTCGGTGCGGGAAATCATTTTGACAATATTTGGTCGAGCAATTCAGACCCTTCTGTAAGAAAATAGGTTTTGTTGGAGTGGGTTCTTTGGTCAGCGTTCGGTCAAATTAGACCGAGTTTTTTAGTAACTAGATAGTTGAGGATTAAGTTGTGACATATTCTAATGATTCGGGTGCGGATGTTGAGGGTCAACAGCCCCAACTGAGTTTGGGTACAGCCGCTGCCAAAAATTTGGCGACTACGACCAAATCTGCACCGCAGATGCAGGAAATTACATCCCGGTGGTTGTTGAAGCTATTGCCGTGGGTGCAGACGAAGGGTGGCGTGTTTCGAGTCAACCGTCGGTTGAGTTATACCGTCGGTGATGGGCGCGTCACTTTCACCAACACCGGAGCGACGGTGCAGGTGATTCCCCACGAACTTACTGAGTTGCCCTTGCTGCGAGGGTTTGACAACCTTGATGTGTTAACTGCCTTGGCAAATCAGTTTGTCCAGCGGGAGTACGCCCCAGACGAGGTGATCGTCGAGATTGGTCAGCCGGCCGATCGCGTGATCCTGATTGCTCATGGCAAGGTGAACAAGATTGGTGTTGGCAAGTATGACGAGCAAATCGTATTGGATGTGCTCGCCGACGGCGACCATTTCGGCGATGAAACTGTGGTGCAGTCCGACGACACTTGGCAGTACACCCTCAAGGCGATTACCAGAACCATAGTGTTGTCGCTACCCCAACAGGCGTTTGAGCAGTTGATCGACCAGTCGGAAGCGTTGCGAACTCATGTTGAGGAGTTCAGAGCCAGCTTGGAACAGCCGCAGAACATACACGGTGAAGCCTGCATCGACCTGGCAGCGGGACATCTCGCGGAGACCGAGTTGCCGGGAACCTTCGTCGATTACGACCTTGCACCCCGGGAATATGAATTGAGCATCGCCCAAACTGTGTTGCGGATCAGTACCAGGGTAGCCGATCTCTACAATGAACCGATGAATCAGACCGAGCAACAATTGCGGCTGACCGTCGAAGCATTGCGGGAACGTCAAGAGTACGAGTTGATCAACAACCCAGATTTTGGGTTGCTGCACAACGCTGACCTCAAACAGCGCATTTATACCCGTGGTGGCACACCTACCCCCGACGACCTCGACGAACTGCTGGCTACGGTATGGAAGGAGCCATCGTTCTTCCTGGCTCACCCCCGCACGATCGCAGCCTTCGGTCGCGAGTGTAACAGCTTGGGTATCTATCCAAGCAGCATAGATATGAACGGCGCTCAAGTGACGGCTTGGCGCGGCGTACCCATATTCCCCTGCAACAAGATCCCCATCACCAAGGCCCGCACCAGTTCTATCCTCTTGCTCCGCACTGGTATGGAAAAACAAGGGGTGATCGGCTTACATCAAACGGGTATCCCCGACGAATACCAACCCAGCCTCTCTGTCCGCTTCATGGGTATCAGCGAAAAAGCTATCATCTCCTACCTGGTCACTGCTTACTACTCGGCAGCCGTCCTAGTACCTGACGCACTCGGCATCCTCGAAGATGTCGAAATCGGGCGCTAAATATTTGTGAGAGATTCAGGGAAATAACTTGTGTCAATGAGCAATTGGCAAAAGGGTTATCGCCTTAACTTCTTATCTATTGGATTAGGCACTCAGGACTTACGCAAATGTCATCCTACTAGATAGCGGTTAATGGCAGAATTTGCGTAAGTCCTTGCATTTTTGTTAGTAACTAAAGGATGAGGTAATGACGTATTCTAATGATTCGGCTGCGGATGTTGAGGGTCAACAGCCTCAACTGAGTTTGGGTACAGCCCCTGCTAGGAATTTGGCGACGACGACCAAATCTGCACCGCAGATGCAGGAAATTACATCGCGGTGGTTGTTGAAGATGTTGCCGTGGGTACAGACGAAGGGTGGCACCTATCGGGTGAACCGTCGCTTGACCTATACAGTGGGTGATGGGCGGTTGACTTTCACCAACACCGGAGCGAGGGTGCAGGTGATTCCCCAAGAACTGTGTGAGTTGCCCTTGCTGCGAGGGTTTGACGACATCGCGGTGTTGAGTGCGTTAGCAGGTCGGTTTGTGCAACAGGAGTTCGCACCTGGTGACATCATCGTGCAGTTAGGTCAGCCGGCCGATCGGCTTTTCTCGATCGCTCATGGCAAGGTCAACAAGATGGTTGTTGGCAAGTATGGCGACGAGCCTTTGCTGGATATGCTGGCAGATGGCGACCATTTTGGCGATCATGTGTTGGTGGAGTCAGAAAGCACTTGGAAGTTTACAATCAAGGCTGTGACCCGATGCACCGTATTGGCGCTACCACAACAGGCGTTTCGGGAACTGCTCAACCAGTCGGGGGCGTTGCAGGCTCATGTTGAACAGTTTAGGACTCGTGCCGAACAACCACAAAACAAGCAGGGCGAAGCTTCGATCGCATTGTCTGCCGGTCATCTTGCGGAAACCCAGTTGCCAGGGACTTTCGTTGATTACGAACTCTCGCCCCGCGAATATGAGTTGAGCGTTGCCCAAACTGTGTTGCGGGTGAATACTCGCGTCGCGGATCTGTACAACGAACCGATGAATCAGACGGAACAACAACTGCGGCTGACCGTGGAGGCATTGCGGGAACGTCAAGAACACGAGTTGATCAATAACCGGGAATTCGGGTTGCTGCACAATGCTGACCTGAAACAGCGTATCTACACCCGCAGCGGTCCTCCCACCCCCGACGATCTTGATGAATTGATTACTCGTCGGAGGAAGTCGAAGTTCTTCCTGGCTCATCCCCGAACAATTGCCGCCTTCAGTCGGGAGTGCAACCGCCGAGGCATCTACCCAGACAGCATTGACATGGATGGGAGCAAGGTAATCACTTGGCGCAATACACCCATTCTTCCCTGTAACAAGATCCCAATTACCAAGAACCAGACCAGTTCTATCTTGGTGTTGCGGACTGGTGAGGAAGACCAGGGCGTGATCGGTTTGCACCAAACGGGTATCGCTGACGAATACCAACCTAGCCTGTCTGTCCGATTGATGGGCATCGAGGAAAAGGCTATTATTTCTTACCTGGTCAGCGCCTACTATTCCGTTGCTGTCCTTGTTCCCGACGCCCTCGGTATCCTTGAAGATGTTGAAATCGGGCGCTAGGAGGGTACAGCTATTGAGCAGGTTCTGTGGGAAAAATTGTCCGATCCGAGACCCCGATTGCTTCCCCTAAATCCCCATCGCTAGCCAAGAAAACCTTCACTCAGCAACGCCAGAACTCCCACAAAACTCTAGGATATCTCATTACTTTAGGATTTACGCAAGTCTCACAAGTATTAAGGTACTCTACTATTTCAAACTTTCGATCGTCGCCCTATTATAACGAAAGTAGTAGAGCACTCTACAAGTCAATAGAAGTGTGCCAGTTGCATAAGTTTTCTACTTGTTAGGCACTACCAAATTTCAAAATAAAAGTAGGCGGACATCAATACAAACAAAATCAAGAAACCCGGTTTTTGTAGGCAATCCCTGTGGTTGCTATCGGGTTTCTTTGCAGTCTTTACCGAGCAGCAATCATTCCCGTTTGGCGCGCGTAGTCAAACAACCCTCCGGCATCAATTACCGGCCCTACTTCTCCTAAAGGTTTGAGCGAGAAAGTTCGATCGAGAGTGTGGTTGATAATTAGATCGCCCGCAAAGTCGATCGTCACTTCTTGGCCTGTTACAAATACATCGCAAAGTCGATCGACCGATTCGATCGGATACAATTCGCCAGTAGCCGAGCAATTGCGAAAGAAAATCCGCGCGTAAGACAAAGCTACCACAGCTTTCACGCCCGCAGCTCCCAGAGCGATCGGAGCGTGTTCCCGCGAAGAACCGCAGCCAAAATTTTCGCCAGCAATTATAATCGGATACTGGGTTTTGATTTCGCCGGCTTCCATAAACTTGCCGTAGCGATCGGGCAACCCAATCATCGCATAACTGCCGAGTTTCTCGTACTCGTCGGGCTTCGAGGGCACCAGGGTCAGATATTCGGCTGGAATAATTTGATCTGTATCGATGTTGTCGTCTAAAACAAAAATTTTACCGCTAATTACTTTACCCATAGTTTATTTATTTCCTTTTGGCGCGAGCTCTTCGGCTGTGCTGATAGTTTTAAGTGCGATCGATATGCAAAATTTGCACCAGTTCATTTTAACCTGGCAGCGCCAGTGATAACCTGTAGGAGTAAAAATTAGATCCGAGACTTTGGATTGATAAATATACAGACTGCTAAGCGTCAAGAAGTTTTATGGTGAATCAACAAATAGATGATATTGCTCGACAAGCTCGCCTGGGCTCCGTGGCAGCGATTATTCAAATCCTTAACGACCAGCTCGCACAGGTAGGAGTCAGGGCTAGAGCCGTTTTTGCCGAAGGTGTGCTGCAACTGCTGTGCGAAGCTGCCACACCCCAACTGCTAGAACAGTCTAGTTTGGTCGATCGAGTCCGAGAAATTTTGGAGGGCTTAGATCCCCGCAATATTCGCCGAGTCAACATCAACAGCAGGCTTGTCCGAGAACACCAACTGCTGTGGCTCGAAGAAATTAGCCGCGATCCCGAAAATCAACTGCTGTGGTCTCAACAAATTAAACTCAGAAAGCCGAATTTGTTCAAGCGTTTGGCCGCCGCCCATCACGAACGCCAGGATCGAGGGGGCAAGCGGGCTTTGCCGAGAATTGCTCCACTTCGCTCGATGCAGGAACCGCGAAAATTACCGCGCGGTCTCGTCGCAGGTGTCGGCTTGACCGTGCTGTTGCTCGCTGCGACCGCCGCCATCTACAAAGGGCTCAATTCCCAAGTGCCAAACAGCACCGCAGCCACCACCCAAGCCGTTGCTACTCCAAGTCTGGCAACACCAGAAAAGAAAATTTCTCAGCAGACTGCTAATTCTGCTGTGGACTCTTTTGCACAAGCTGTGCGAACGGCCGAGCAAGCAGCCACCGAGGGCAAAAATGCTCAATCTCGCCAGGATTGGTTAATGGTAGCTGCTAAGTGGCAGCAAGCTTCGGATTTGATGGCCGCCGTGCCCCCAAATCATCCCCGCTACACGACTGCTGTCAACCGGACGGCTGTGTACCGCCAAAATAGCGATAACGCCCAAGAGGAAGCACAAAATAAATAAGCAGGAAGGTCGCATAAATTTAACAAGAGAGCTGGCTCAGTGTCTCTATAAGCAGTAAAAAATGATTTTTTGAGCAAAAACTTCGTAACCATCAGCCAGACCGCGAGTAAGGATTTGGGGATTTTTTAATTTTTGCGATCGCCATCACTCGATCGGCTGATTTGTATCACAATAAAATTTTGCTAGGATCACAAACTTAAATAGGAAACATCACAGACTCAGCAGAGGAGTGTCACCAAGCGGTCTCTAGAAAAGCTTGATAATCATAACGGTCAGTCGATTTTCGTATTGAAGATTTACCACAAAACTGGGTCTAAAGCCCCGTCCTTATAGGACGACTTTAATTTAGCCAAAACCGTGCTATAGTCTTTATATCCATCACAGCGACGTAAATGTTAGTATTTGAAGCCAAGCTAGAAGGAAAAAACGAGCAGTACGAACGGCTAGACGAAGCCGTTCGTACTGCTCGTTTTATTCGGAATAGCTGCATCAGGTACTGGATGGACACAAAAGATGTAGGTCGCTACGACTTAAGCGCTTATTGCGTAGTCTTAGCGAAGGAGTTTCCTTGGGCAGCCAAGCTCAACTCAATGGCAAGGCAAGCTTCTGCAGAAAGAGCTTGGTCAGCGATTGCGCGGTTTTTCGACAACTGCAAGAAAGCAAGACCCGGTAAAAAAGGTTTCCCGCGATTTAAAAAGCATGAAACACATGGTTCTGTTGAATACAAAACTTGTGGATGGAAACTTTCTGAAGACAGACGAAATATAACCTTCACCGATGGATTTAAAGCAGGAAGTTTTAAATTATGGGGAACTCGTGACCTACACTTCTATCAGTTAAATCAAATCAAGCGGGTGCGCGTAGTTCGCCGAGCTGACGGGTACTATGTACAATTCTGTATTGATGCGGAACGAAATGAGAAGCGCGAACCTACTGGACGAACCATTGGTTTAGACTTCGGGTTAACGTACTTCTATACAGACTCTGACGGAAATACCGTAGAGAATCCACGCCATCTGAGAAAGTCCCAAAGGTCACTTAAAAAGCTTAATCGGAGACTCTCTAAAACTCAGAAAGGCTCTAAAAATAGAGTTAAGGCTCGGAATCGTTTAAGCAGAAAACACCTCAAGGTAAGTAGGCGACGTAAAGACTTTGCCGTGAAATTAGCAAGGTGCGTAATCCAGTCCAACGACTTGGTAGCCTACGAAGACTTGTCGGTGCGTAACATGGTTAAAAACAGAAAGTTGTCTAAGTCTATATCAGATGCAGCTTGGACAGCTTTTAGAAATTGGGTTGAATATTTTGGCAAAGTGTTTGGGGTGGCGACTGTTGCAGTGCCTCCACACTATACAAGTCAAAATTGTTCTAATTGCGGGAAAGTCGCGAAGAAATCGTTAAGTCAAAGAACACATATTTGTCCACATTGTGGATTTGTCTTAGAAAGAGATTGGAACGCCGCTCGCAATATATTAGAACTAGGATTGCGTACCGTGGGGCACACGGGAACCTCAAACGCCTCTGGAGACATCGACCTCTGTTTGAGTGAGGAAACTCCTTCAAATAAGTCGGGTCGTAGAAAGAGGAAATCTAAACAGTGATGTTTAGAATCACCGTGGCTTTAGCCCGGTGAGGATGTCAATTTCAGCATTCAATCTAGGAACCAGAACAAGACTCTAAAATCTTGGGATTTCCATGACAAAAGTGTCGGAAAGCAAGTACCCGTTTTTGGGCGCATGAAAATTAGTGGGATGGGATTTATCCCGATCGCGCACGAGGGTGTCAAAATCATCCAGTACAGATCGAAGGGTAGAAAAGAGCAAAATAAAACTCGATCCGCTTGAGGTATATTTTCCTACAGACAATGACCCGCCCGCAAGCTACACAAACACAGAAAGCGGGCTCATAACAGTTAAGCTGACTGTGATTGATAGGTTCAATTTGCAGCACCAGCTCAAACACTATTTAAAAATAAAGGCTTATTTGCCATGATCGATCGCCTGGGAAATCAAGACGTTACTAAGATCGATCGACCGATCGACCGATCGCCAGTCTTGCACTTTGCATCTACCACAAATCACAGAACCAGTATCAGTCCCAAAATTTCTGGATCGTCTTATGCAGTATCAGGTCGATCCCGCCCTTAATGGGCCGCAATTTTACCAAATTCTCGCTACCAGCATCGATCGAGAAGTCCTCCTGCAAATAGCAAATACTTTGGGGGCTGCATGGGGGGTAGATTTCTGCTTGGTTGCTGCTGTAGCTAACCAGAAACTAATAAATCCCAATGCTTGCTGGGAAAATAAGAGCGATCGCCCAAATCCTGCCCCTGTCGCAGCGGATTCAACTCAAACAGCGGAACAGTCCCAAACCACAAAATTAGAATCGCCCAACATATCACTCGACCATCCACTCCTGGCCAAAGTCCTAGCAGACGGCGAAATAGTGGCGATATCAGACTATCTCGATACAGCAGCAGCTTCATCGCCCAATTCCCCCGCGACACCGCTGTCTTGGAGGGCAATTTTGGCAGGGCCAGCACGATTTGGAGGAGCTGTAAATGGGATAATAGTTGTTGGTAAGTCGCAACCTCACGAGTGGTCGGCCGCCGACAAAAAGCGCCTAGAAGCAGTATCAGACGCGATCGGCATCGCGATTTGTCACATTCAAAAAAATCAAGAAATTGCCAGTTTAAAACAACAGTTACAGCAACAAGCTCAATACAAAAATCTTCTCAAATCTGTGGCCGCAGCGATTGAGACGAGTTCAGAAGTAGATCTAATTTTGCAGCGAGTTATTGAACGTACCGTCGATACCCTGCAAGTAGATAGAGGTCAAATCCTGCTGTTGAAATATACAGACCCCCTCTTAGAAACATCTTCCCTGACTCAAACGCCCAAAGCAAAAGTCGAATTAGTTTGCGAATTCGCTGTTAAAAAAAATGCCAATAAACAAACACTAAAATCAAACAATGTCCAGAAAAAAAGTGCGAGTGGCAAAACAAAAAACACAGAAAAAACAGCTAATTCAAAATCCCCAATCTCCAACTCAAAATCAAATAACTCTCCCGGTTTTTGGCTGTCGGAATCTAATTTGTGCGATCGAGCATTCCACACCGCACCCAAACCCCTCACCCTCGCTGACGCCAGCGAATTAATCGGCAAGGAACCAGAGAAACTCGCAGAAATCTTGAAACTCCAAAACATTCGCGCCCTATTGCTAGTTCCCCTCACCGACACCAACAAAGAGCAAACCGTCTTGGGGTTCTTGGTGTTGCAGCACTCCGAGCCCCGCCCTTGGAGTCCTGAAGAATTGGAAGTGCTCGAATCAGTGTGCTCCCGAGTCAGCAAGGCGATTATCCAAAATCAGAAACTCAAGCAAGCGCAAACCCTAGTCGAAGATAGAACTGCTCAGTTGCAGCAAAGTCTGGAGGTGCAGGAAAAACTGTACGCAAAATCTGCCAATCAACGAGAGCAACTACGCAAATTGAAACTGATGAAAGACGAGTTTCTCAGTACAATGAGTCACGAGTTGCGTACCCCTTTAACCATCATGAAGCTGGCGATTCTGATGCTCAAACAAGCAGAACAGCCCTTAGCAAGTCGGGCTAGGAATCTCGACATTCTAGAACAGCAGTGTTCTAAGCAAACCGCTCTGGTTAACGATTTGCTGGCTCTCAAGCAGTTTGAACCGCAGCAAGTCCCTATGGCTCCGATCGAAATCGATCTCAAGCATTTAATTCAAGATTTAGCTGGGGATTTTGAAAAAAATTGGGCACAGAAAGGATTGACTCTGAAGGTAAATTTGCCGAAGTCTTCCCCTTCGCTGCAAACCGACCTGGACAGTTTCAAGCGGGTGCTGCTGGAACTGCTGACGAATGCTGGCAAATACTCGGCTGCTGGAAGTGCGGTGATTTTCGAGGTTTCTGAGGCTGGTGACTGCATTGTCTTGAGCCTCTCTAATTTCGGGGGCGGCATTTCTGCTGCTGATTTACCCCACATCTTTGACAAATTCCGCCGCGGGACAGGCATTACTGACCAGGCGATCGCGGGTACGGGTTTGGGTCTGGCGCTGGTAAAGTGTTTAGTAGAGCACTTGAATGGTACGATCGAGGTGTCTAGCTCTCCTGCAGAAAGTTCTGAAGCTGGCGACTTGTGGCGCACATCTTTTACTCTGACTCTGCTAAAATCTCCAGCGGAATTCTGTCATCTAGAAGAATAGTTAGGTAAAAAAGCAACGCTTAATTGGCAACAAACAGGCGAAGACTTACCTTTATTCCGAGATTGGAAAATCTCGCAAACCTAGCAAATCCTGCTTTTAAAATTGTTTGTCAGGTTTCCTGTCTCAATAGCAGGTTCGTAGTGCGGACTTAAGTCCGCTCTTAAACAGGTTCTATAGGAGATAGAGGACTGGAGGGGGTGTTTAAATTATTAAATTTTAGTTCCTTAGTTTATTATCCATTTTTGACCGCATAAACCGGGTTTTTCAAATTTTCCCAAAGCCTGCAACGAAGTATTTTTGTACGTCGAAGCAGGTTTCTATGCTATAGAATATCCCTAAAAAATTATCGCGCTGCATGGAACTAGAACCTGAATATTATGCTAACAAAAGCTGCACCAAAACTCCTGCGTTGGCAGCGTTCTAAATATTCGCCCCTGGCACGACAAATAGACGTTTTTGCTGCAACGGCAAAGTTTATGTTTTTTTTGTGGTGGGATGGACTGCTGCAAAATAATTCTCCTCAAACTAGAAGAATTCGCGCCCATTGGTTGGTCAATACTTTGCTGGATTTGGGCCCGACTTTTATTAAAATCGGGCAGTCTCTCTCGACTCGGGCGGATTTGCTGCCGCTGGAGTACGTGAAGGAGTTGGAACAGTTGCAGGATCGGGTTCCTGAGTTTGGTTCCGAAGAGGCGATCGCCCTTGTAGAATCAGAATTAGGCAAAGATATTTATGCTTTGTACCGCGATTTTGACCCGTTTCCCATTGCTGCGGCGAGTCTGGGACAGGTGCACAAGGCGAGGCTGCACACCGGGGAAGATGTGGTTGTCAAGGTGCAGCGTCCGGGTTTAGAAAGTTTATTCGATTTAGATGTGAAGGCGGTGCGCCAAGTGATGCGTTTTTGCGATCGCTATTTTCCGGCGACGCGCAAGTACGATTTGGAATCTATTTATCACGAGTTTTTTAAGATTTTATATCAAGAAATTGACTACGTGCAAGAAGGTAAAAATTCCGATCGCTTCAGCCATAATTTTCAAGAATATCCTCAGATTATTGTTCCTAAAGTCTACTGGCAATATACTACTAAAAAAATTCTGACTGTAGAATACGCACCGGGCATTAAGGTGGACGATCGCCTGAGTTTAGAAGCGATGGGAGTAGATATTGCTAAGCTCAATCAAGTGGGGATTTGCTGTTACTTGAAGCAATTATTAATTGACGGCTTTTTTCAAGCTGACCCGCATCCGGGAAATTTGGCGGTGACAGAAGATGGTAGGTTAATTTTTTACGATTTTGGGATGATGGCTGAGGTGAAGTCTCTGGCTAAAGACCAAATGGTCAATACTTTTTTTGCGGTGCTCAGAAAAGATACTGATGAGGTACTCAATACTTTAATGACGATCGGCTTAGTTGAGCCGATGCCGGATATGATGCCGGTGCGGAGGCTGATTACTTTTTTGTTGGATAAGTTTATTGATAAGCCGATCGACTTTCAAGCTTTTAATGAAATTAAGAACGAACTTTACATTATGTTCGAGCAGCAACCGTTTCGCTTGCCTGCAGAAATGATGTTTATTGTCAAGTCTCTGACAACTCTCGACGGCATTGCTAGAACCCTTGACCCTGACTACAATTTCCTAGCATCCGCTCAGCCTTTTGTCAAGAGTATTGCTGTGAGTAAGGGCCGGGGAAGTGCGATCGCAGAATTGGCAAAACAAGCGCGAACTTTTATCACCTACAAATTGCGACAGCCGAGCAAATCGCAAGTTTTTTTGAAGCGTTTCGAGCAGCGAATCGAAGATGGCGAATTGCAAATTAGAGTACGAAATATCGAGAGCGATCGCGCCCTCAAACGCATTAATCTAGCTCTGAAAACTCTAATTTTTGCCTGTGTGACTGGTTTTGCGGTGCTGTCGGGTGCGGTGCTGCTGGTGGGCGGATATCAAACGGGGGCGATCGTGGCTTTTGCTGTTGCGGGATGCGGCGGCTTATTTGCGCTGCGCTTTTTATTAGATTTGCTGGTTAAGGAAAAGCTCGATCGCATGGTAGGAAAATAAATATACTTGGGAATTGGGAATTGCGATCGTAGTCAGGACTTTAGTCCTATAAATTTGGTCTAGGTGAATCTAAGGTTAAAAATTAGAGTTTAATTGTAGCATAAATTTATTAACTTTTTAAGCTATAATCAAATCAAATCAAATCAAGTTGCCCTAATTGTTCCACAATATAAAAAGCAGAAGGATTTGCTATGTTAACTACTGTTCGAGAAGTTTACGCTCGCGTTCTGTCTACCCTTTCACCAAAGGATAGACTGCACTTGGCAACTCTTATTCTCAACGATTTGGTACAGCAAAATCTGTCGGTAGTCGATGAAAGCGAGACTTGGACTGAAGAAGATAAACTCGATGTGATGGCATTTTCTTTACAGTATGCGGCCACCATTTTTTCTGAAAATGAGGAGATTTAATAGTGTCTTTTAATCCTAGTGATGTGGTGACAGTAGATTTTCCTGGTGTCACCGGCATTAAACGTCGTCCGGCTGTAATTTTATCATCAGTTACCTATAATGCAACCCGCTCTGATGTAATAGCTGGACTCCTTACTACACAGACCACTGCTTTAGGTTTAACTGATTATATACTCCTAGATTGGGCAACAGCAGGTTTACGAGTCGCTTCAGTTTTTCGCAGTTTTATTGTCACTCTACCGCCATCTTCCAACTTAGTTCTAATTGGTCATCTATCGGAACGTGACTGGAAGGAGGTTCGTGCTTGCTTAAAAATCGCTCTTGCGGATTTGGAATGATATAATTGTTACTTTTGGACGAAGAAGTGTTCCAGAATATCCTCTTTAGAGCAGATTATTATTGAATTTTGCTGACTTAATTTATAAAATATTTGACCCCACTACCGTGCTTCTACACAGTCACCAAGTGTAGTTGCTTCAGGAATCGATAAACCGTTTTCTGGCAACTCTTCTAAGTGAAATTCGATCGCTTCTTTAAGAAGCTGCTGTACTTCCGAAAGGGTAGCGCCTGTAGCTGCACATCCGGGTAAATCGGGTGGATACGCTCAATAGTTATTGGGTGTTTTTTCAATGACGATGGCATAACGCATAATTCAGCCTCGACTTTAGAGTAGATTAGGAAAAACGCACTATGACCAAAGAAACCCGGTTTTTTACCAGTGTTAAAAGCTCAAAGCCAGTATTCACGTAAAAAACCCGGTTTCTAGCCACCCGTGCGTAAGTCCTAATAAGCTATTGCGGCATTTAAACAGCAGTTCAAAAAACGATCGAACAATGAGTGGGGTGTCCCGCCCGCTCTGAATATACAATGTTTATTTGCGCGACAACTTAGCAAAAAGGGCAGGCAATATGCCCACCCTATACTTGCTAGATATCAATTTGATATCAGAGTTAGATTTTTAATACCCCCAGGGGAATTCGAATCCCCGTCGCATCCGTGAAAGGGATGTGTCCTAGGCCTCTAGACGATGGGGGCGCGTTTCGCTGCGTTTGCTTGTGTTCCGCACCTTTATTACCTTAACTAATTTTTCCCAATCTGTCAACTACTTTGTGAAAGTTTTTTTTCTAGTCGTCCGAAAGCTGCTCGCAGTAAGCTTTGAGGATGCTAGCGCAGTTGCCGATCGCCCCCAAGTGAGCAATCTCAAACCCGTGGGTGTTCTGCGTCGGGAAAGCCAAACAAGCCGCGCGGGCTACATGGCCGAACTTCATGGCGATCGAAGCATCGCTCCCAAAACCGCTAATTACCGCCAACTGCACCTCCACATCGGCTGCTGCGGCCGCTGCGCGCAATTGGGCGTTCAATCCTTCATCGTAAACTCCGTAGCCGTCCTGAACCAGCAAAACCGGGTTTTCGCCATCGTCGATCGGGTATTCTGGCGCTAGAGGGCAAATTTCCAAAGCAATCAGCGCGTCCAACGGCTGGCGCTGCGAAAAATACAAAGCCCCGATCGCCCCAACCTCCTCCTTCGCCGAAGCCACCAGATAAACATTCACCGCAGGCTCTTGCAAACATTGGGCCAGAGCCAGCAAAATCGCCACAGAAGCCTTGTTGTCCAGGGTGTAGCTCGCTATCCAATCCTTCAACCGCAGCGGGCGCTTGCGGTGCTTTCCCACCACCATCCGCGTTCCCGGCCGAATTCCCGCCTCGGCTAATTCCTCGCTGGTACACTTGGTTTCAATCCAGGCATTTTCCCACTTGACAGAAACATCCTCCTGCTGAGCTTTTTGGGGAGATTCGTGAGAAACGTGGCGGCTTCCGAAGCTGAGAATGCCGCTAATTGTTTGCTTGTCGCCCAACAAATCGACAACGCCTTCGCCGTAAACCCACGGAAACGTGCCGCCCAATCTGCGGACTTCCACGCGGCCGCGATCGCCTATGGTTTTAACTATCGCGCCAATTTCGTCTTTGTGGGCGGTAATGGCGATCGACCTTTCGGGATTGCGGCCAGGAATTAGGGCGATCGCATTGTCCGCGCGATCGATCCAAGCATTCACACCCAAAGCGGCGAATTTTTCCATCAACCGCTGGTTAATTTCCGACTCTACACCGCTGGGAGAGTGCAGCATGACTAATTCTTCGATTGTTTGAAACAGGCGATCGAACTCTAACATTTTTTATTCCCGCGTTTGGAATCGCATTTTGAGATACATTAAAGCAGATTTACACCTGAGAGTTCAAACCCTCCGAAATATTGTTATTCTAACAGTGAAGACAAGGTAAATTCTTGCTTTATTATTGAAAAATTTAGCGCAACTAATGCAGCGCAAAATCACAGCCAAAAAGTTAGAAAAAAATCAACATATAGCGGTTATCACAAAAGTGAGTTATGCCCTATGCCCTATGCCCGGTTTGGCCTATGCCCTATGCCCGGTTTGGCCTATGCCCTATCCCGGATAGTACCTCATCTTTCGCTTGAAAGGCTATATTTGCTAGCTTTCAATTAGCAAAACACTTAATTATGCAAAAAAAACAGTATCAAGTAAACGTCCCTTCAAAAAAAAGCATAGAAGGAGAATTTATAGAAGTGCTTTTAAATGACTGCTACAGAGTCGAGCAATTCTCCCAATCGCTAAAAACAATTATTGATATTGGAGCCAATGTCGGCTTGTTTCCTATTGCTGCGACAAACAGGTTTCCCCCGACAGTGATTCATATCGTTTCCGTTTGGATTGGAATGATTTAACCGCAGAGTACACAGAGTACACAGAGTCCGAGAATATATATCTGAATCATTCCGAGGCTACCGGATTTGATATCACACCTGCCAAGCTAATCCTAATTTGAGAATTCACCTCAAATATCAATCTAAAAGTCTGAATATTTCCATTTTGATGCTGCGAATCACTTTTAACAAAACAAGTTGAGTTAAATCTGTTCTTCTCCTTGATTAAAACGCTGACTTCCTTGATTGTCCTCAAGGCGAACAATACCATCATGGGGAACATTGATGATACCCGTGAATGACTCTTGACTTAGTGGCAAAGCTTGTTCCTTATTTTTGCGATCGGCAATTTCCCGTTGCAACTTATCAATTGTCTGTTGAAAACGAGAGGCTTGTCTGAGCATTTCTTGTTCTGAAAAGTCCAGCAATTGAATCAAATTAGAAATTTGATATTCCAGAAATTGAGTTTCGTGAAAGTCATTATTAATTGCCGATTTTGCCGCAGTGTTTGAGGAATCAAATACAACTTTTTCATCACCAAGCAACAAAGCTGTTTTGACACTCAGTGCTAAATGTTTAAACATTTCAGCCGTGTTTTGTGAAATTTTAACTTTCAGGAAAATCTCTACAGCAAACAAACTCCCAGACGGCAGAAGTCCCCCAAATACCAACACAGATTTGACTTGGTAGGGAATAATTAAAGATTTTTGTTCGGGAATCAAGAGACTGCCTTTTGCCTCTGAAACGTGAAAAATATTTAATACTGCAGATTCTAATTGCAGGAACCTTTCTCGCTGGGTTCCGATGACTGTAGGAATGTCTAAACCAAATTGCCGGATTATTTCCGAAATCGTCGGCATTTGGGCTACTAATTCGGCGCTAACTAA
The DNA here is from genome assembly GCF_036700765.1 of Microcoleus sp. S1D4. Classification (NCBI taxonomy): domain Bacteria; kingdom Bacillati; phylum Cyanobacteriota; class Cyanophyceae; order Oscillatoriales; family Microcoleaceae; genus Microcoleus; species Microcoleus sp. S1D4. Next base: position 39,303 of record NZ_JAUBPP010000005.1, on the reverse strand, counting down.
CCCAATAGCAGTATTTTGGGCTGCTGTATGCCGAGAATTCCACTGCGGTTCCGCGCCTGCTGCTGCTAGCAAAGTCCAGCATTTCATGTCGGATGCAGGGGAATTATGGTTCATCAAACGGCGGACAGATTGTTGCAATGAGTCTTCTAATTCGCCGTAGGGATGAGTTTTGAACAAACGCACCAAAACACAGCTATTTTCTCCTGTTTCCGAACTGCAAAAATGTTGATAAATAAATTTAACAATTTTCTGGCTGCAAGCCTCCATACTAGCTGTATTTCTACCTAGCTGGCGCAGGACTAAGCTGCATTTCGCCATGTCTTGCGGGGTAAATCGGGTCATATCGTACATTAAAAAACGCTCTCCCAGAGCTCAAATACTCTTTTTCCTTTATCGTTAAGGCCGCTACCGCATCCGGAGTCCTACTGAGAGGTTTGAAAACTGTTGGTTAAAATACGTACAAAATATTCTCGGAATTCCCAGAAATTGTGTCGGAGGATACATAAATGAAGACTGAGGGAAAACAATTGATCCCGCAGCGTGCGCCGTTCAAGCAGAGAGATGTTGATGTACGGTTTTTGAAAGGATTTGTGACTGTGACTCGCGCACAGAAATTACAGAAACGGGAATTTTCTACTGCGGTGACTACCGCAATCAAAAAGGTTCGATGGTTCAAACTTGGGTGCTTCTTTTGCTGAGAACCTAAGTCGGAACGATCGAACTTGCTTCATAATAAGTAGATGCTTTGTGTGAACTTTTAAACACTCAAACAACTTTACTGGGTAGGTTGAGATTTTGCTTGCAGAGCATCTTTAGCTGACAATCCCCCATCTTGAACGCCAAAATACCACAAACTAGCGGCAGCTTCGGCGCGAGTCACCGATTTCTTCGGCTGAAACAAAGTTGTAAAACCAAAAACTCGGCGAATATTTGCCAAATCTCCATTGTTAAAATCAGCTAAAATTGCCCGCGAGGCCTGGGAGTCAATTTTAGAAGCGTCTTGAAAGCCCCACTTTTCTTTCACTCCGTCTATGTTAGCTGTCGGTAAAATTTGACGAGTATCTAAAGGCACTTTCCAAAGAATCATTGTTTCGCGAGTTAAAGGTGCATCGGGGCGAAATTTCACATCTTTAGTGTCCGCTGAAAGCGAACTCGGAATTACACCTGCTTCTGCTAAACCTTGAATTACTGAAAAATCTGGGTCTGTTTTGGATACGTCAGAAAAGGCGGGTTCGCTAGAGTCTACTGCTAATCTAATTTGTTTGCCTTGACGGCTGGCATAAATCTGGTTGTTTGCTGCTACTAACCAGCGGGCGTATTCGCGGCGGGTGATAATTTTGTTGGGTTTGGGCAAAGTGCTGTTAGTTTCTAAGTTAGCATTTTCTGTCGATCGCACTTTCAGCACTTCCAACTGAGCCAAATCTGCCACATACTGGCGCAATTGTTGAGGAATTTGGCTGTCTAATTCGCTAACTTTTGCTGATTTTGGCGCAGTCGGTGTCGCCGGAGTAGTTTCCTCTGAGTTAGATGGAGTTGGTGAAGCGGTGGGAGATGGGCTAGACTCGGAATTGTTAGGTTGAGGACTGCTGGCAATTTCTGAACTCTCTTTGCTGTAGTCGATCGCAAATTCTGTAGAACCCCCTACTTTTTGAGTAGGAGAAAGCGACACTGTTACCCGCAAATTATCTCGCGTTGCGACTAAAGTACCTGGTTCGTCGGCGTTGGGGCTGCTGACTATTTGCCAGTTGCTGCGCCCAAATTCTTTGGTGTAAAAGTTCTGCACCGAATTAATCGGATCTGTGCTTTCCCAGCGCAGGCGCACAGTTTTGGGCGACGGATCGGTTTGCCCGCCAACTTCGATTAACTGAGCGTTAGGATAGAGTGGAATCTCGGTGGGGAAGTCGGGAGGAAGTTTGGCGGTTGTGCTGGTTTCGACTGCTGGCGGAGGAGGCGGGGGAGATAAAACTACTGGATTTTGTTGTAATTTGGGATCGGCGGCTAAAGATTCTTCGAGTGCTTTGCTGTTGGGGCTGTTTGCACAAGCTGTGACAGCAGCTAGCAGACACAGGGCCAGCGCAGTCTTTACACCAGGGAGTATATTGGTTTTATTGGTTTTACTGGTTTTAGCTTGCCCGATCGACTTGCGTTGTCGTTGAGTAAATATAGTATTCAGCATAAATCCCTCGTTTGCGGATATCTTTCTAGGCTAGCGCAGATCGATCGGGCAAATATAATTTTTACCCAAATGAAATTGCTGCATTTATTCCTAGTTACTGCTGCATTGCTTGTCTGGCCTGTCAAGTTTGCCTCTCCGGCAAAAGCTCAACTAACCCCGCAGCAGGCTGCATTTCAGATGCCGGAGTGGCAGCCATTTTGCTCGCCAATGGGTCTGTTTGCGATCGATATGCCGGGAACTCCTAAAATTAATTCAGAAACTTTTTCAACTCAAGTTACCGCTCATACATACAGGTCGATCTTAAAAAACAAAGACACTTATTTACTTCAATACTTTGACCTAGATTTTCGGCTCAGCAACAACAACATCAAAATTACTTTAAATAATGCCGTTGATTTCTTTGTCGTGGGAGCCAATGCTAAATTGCTGCAAGTGCGGGATATTTCTCTCGGCCGCTATCCGGGAAAAGAGTTTGAGTTTCAACCGCTTTCCCCCACGGAACCTGTAGGTGTGGGTCAAGTATTTTTGGTGGAAACCCGCGTTTACGGCTTGGTTGCGACTACCTCAAAACCAGAAAACGCTCAAAAATTTCTTGATTCTTTTCGTTTGTTTTGAATCCAGAAAATCGGAAAATAATTGTTTGTGGCGTTTAACGAATTTAGCCGTAGTGGGTAATAGGTTCGAGGTGGGAGGGGAAAATTTGTTGGGAGTGGCGACGATCGAATTTATTAATAAAATTGAGGCTTTTCAACTTTGTTTGCACGAAAATATTGACTTTGGTAACGAAAAATATCGAGAACGATCGGGTTTTTGAGGAATAGTGCGTCTAGAACTAATGATATTTTTTATCAAAAAGTGAGAATTTTAGATTGGGGGATTTTAGATTGGGGGATTGAGAACTCGATCGGTCAATACCCGATATTTGGCTCGAACTGCTACAAGTTAAACAGGATACAACACATTGTTTGGTTTTTTGTCATCTATCTAACGAAATACATACACCACTTACGCAAATGGCAGAATTAGTAGAATGTCCCGGAAGTCCAAACCCTGATGATCTCGATCTAGTAATGCGTCTGACGCACCCTATAAGTTGATGGTAGCGTGACAATTGCGTAACTTAATAATATAAAATTTACACCTGTAGAGCGATGTAAGAACTTCCTCAAATTTATATATTTGAGATAAGCATTTTTCCGCACCAAGCACAAACTACGTAGCCAACACAGATTCTGTCAGGCGCGGCGCAGTGCTCAACCAAGTCTAGACTCATCGAAAGCTTACCCGGAGGTTATTAGATCTTATGAACAAACTAACACCAATTGTCATCAGCGCTCTCCTATTATTTGGAGCTGCGGCTTGTAGCGATGGAGCTAAAACAAGTGCTGACGCTCCTAATTCTACCACCACCACAGAAAATGCTGCCAGCCCGCCCCCAGCGGAGACGGTTAAAAAAACTCAGTCCGACGCCACTAGCGACATTCGCAAAAACCAAGCAAATAACGACATCAGAGCCCGAGAACAGCGCAACAACGTGACTGGAGGCGATGCAATCAGAGCCGATGGCGACCTCCAAAGTGAAGTTCGCTCCAAGTTGGAAGTGAACATCACCAAAGGTCAGCTAACTGTTGACGCCAAAGATGGGGTTGTCACCGTAGCTGGCACTGTTCCCAATCAAGAAGATTTAGCTAAAATTGAGCCGCTAGCTAAAGAAATTAAGGGTGTCAAAATGGTGAACGTTACGGCTGTTGTTGCCCCGGCTGCACCTGCATCGCCTAAGTAATTAATTAGCAGGAAGAAGCAATAAAGCCCTTCGGCTTGCTTCGGCTATGCTGGCTCACAAGTCACGAGCGGGTAAAAAGAAGGAAAAGGGAAAGAAGGAAGAGAGCAAACGGAAAATTGGGAGTTTTAAAAGTGCTTTTAAAAGCGGCTCTCAATGCTTAGGTGACTCTTCCTTCCGGGTAACGGGGTTTTAAGTTAAAAGTTTTAAGATTCACGCACTCAAAACTCCCAACTCAAAACTCGTGCAATACCTGCAATTTCCCATTCCCAATTTCCGATTTCCAATTCCTGAAAATCAGGGTAAATCCGCCTGAAGAAAGAGGCCGAAGTTATTCCCAGCGACCGATGAAAAATGTCGAAAAAAATGAATAAATGTGATTAAGGGTAGCAAGCAGAGCATAAATTCTGTAGTTGTGTAAAAGTAGTTTATTTTGAAGGACAAAAAAATGGCTTTAGGTCAAAACAAGCGAGCTGTAGGATCTTTTTCTAATTACCGCGATACGGAACTAGCCCTGTTGGAACTGCAAAGTACCGGGTTTCCGATGAATAAAGTTTCGGTAGTTGGGGAAAATCTCCATGGGAACGAAATTGGGGGCGCTAGCGCTGCTAAGAGCACCGATGAGAAAGTGGGGGGCGGCGCGAAAGCTGGCGCGACGGCGGGAGTCGTGACGGGCGGTTTGATTGGGTTGCTCGGTAGCATTGGGGCGCTGGCGATTCCGGGAGTTGGCCCGATAATGGCGGGGGGCGCGATCGCGACTCTGCTGGCCGATACTGTGGTCGGAGGTGCGATTGGGGCTGCAGCAGGCGGTTTGGTGGGCGGCTTAATAGGTTTGGGCGTTCCCGAAGACAAAGCTAAAGTTTATAGCGATCGCCTCTCGCGCGGAGAATATTTGGTATTCGTAGAAGGAACAGATGCCGAACTTGCCACTGCTGAAGGAATTATGAGCGTGCGGGGCATTCATGATTGGGGCATTTACGATGTGCCGACACACACCGGCCGCAGAGCTTCGACCCACGACAAGCGCGCTGTCGGGGTATTTTCAACCCGCCGCGAGACCGAGCACGCCCTGGGAGAACTTAGAACAGCGGGTTTTGACATGAATCGGGTTTCGGTGATCGCTAAAGATGCTGATTCTCAAGGCGACATCGCAGGGATTGACGTACACGACAGCGCCGACAACAAGGCTGATGAAGGAGCGACCAAGGGCGCGCTCACAGGCGGCACTTTGGGCGGTTTGACGGGCTTGTTGGTGGGTCTGGGCCTGGTGGCAATTCCTGGTATCGGGCCGATTATGCTGGCAGGAGCCTCCGCTACGGCGATCGCCACTACACTTGCCGGTACTGCTTTGGGTGCGGCTGCAGGCGGTTTGCTCGGAGCTTTGGTCGGTTTGGGAATTCCTGAAGAGCAAGCTAGAGTATACAGCGATCGAGTGGCAAGGGGAGATTATTTGGTGCTGCTTGACGGTAGCGAAGCAGAAATCGCCAGAGCTGAAAAGATTTTGAGCCGCGGCGGCATTCAGGATTGGAGCATCTACGACTATCCCAGCGTCGATGGCGCTCGGGCAGATTACGGCGCTCCCGGCACTCCCGGCGTTGATACTACACCTGGTATTTACGACCCCAATCAGGGCCTGACCGGCCACCCAAGAATTTAATACTTCAAACTTAGTTTGGGTATTGTTTCTACGAACGGCAGGGTAGTGCCTCTCCCGCACTCGGATTGTTTATGGGATGGGCGTTGAACGCTTTGCCGATCGAATAATCTCAAAAGTCAGCTTTTTTTGTGAAAGCTGGCTTTTGTTTTGTTTTAGAAAGTTAAAAAAAGCGACACCATTCAACAGTTGATAGTTGACGAAAGGACAGTTACCCGGTAGTCGATCGCGAGGTGATTGCCTGCTAGGGAAATTAATTTTTCCTTACACCCTACAAGGGGAAGGCTTTAAACCCATTTTTTCTGGTAAACAAGCAACTTTAGACAAACTCCAAACTCATATAGAATAAGTCATTGGCAATGCTAAAATCTTAAATCACAAATTTGTACCCTCGCGACTTGTCGGCTGGCGTAGCCGAAGCAAGCCGAAGTATCTTAAGTCGAAAATCTCAAATAATATGACCTGTTAAAAGTCATAGGACTGATAATAATATTGTCGTCCCCTTCAGTCCAGACTGAGGCTGGTCATTGGTTTGCTGTAGCAGCCCAATGGCCGTTGGCAACACCTGCGGCATGAATACAGTTTTTCTGGGAATGTCTCAGCCAAGCATTTGAGCCAGGAACAGCTTTTATGTCCGGCAGCGCGTCTGGTGTCGGGCTTTCTGTTAATTAGAACCGCAAGCGCTCATGGATCGAGTCAAGATTGACAGCAAGCAGAGCATCGCGGGAGCAAGTACCAGCCTCGCGGGGCATTTTTTCGGGAAATATCAGGCGAGAGATAGCCTGTTTTTTGCTTCGCCCGGCCCTTGGGAGCGAGTGAGGGAAACAGCCTTCCTGTTAGATTTCACTGGACGGGAGTACAGTGGGGGGAGGTGAAACTAGCTGAGCTGGCAGGGTTCTGCTTTGATGGGCGATGGAAGATAGAAGGCCGAAAGTAGCAGGCATTCGGATTTTAAGCTTCGAGTTCTTATTTCTTTCGGGCACTAATAAATTTGATCGCCCGTACCGGCAATTTTTCGGCTCAGAAGGGGGCGGGGATGCCGCCAGCAATACCCCAAATAGGCGATCGACCTTGACAAGGGCGATCGACAATTTATCAATATTTTGCGAGTTTGGCAAATGGTTAGTAGTTAATAGTTAGTGATTAGCAGTTAGTATAAATACAACTAACAATTAACAACTAACATCAGTCGCAACTAACTATTAGCAAAATAAGACTTACAGGACTTACGCGGGGTGGCGATAAACTCTGTTTATTAATGACTGCCTCGGTGGAAAACCCAAAATCTGTTACGAAAAACATGGTTGATTTTCGTAAGTTATAACTAGGCAGCCCTGTCTGGCGCGTGTCAAACCCTTGGTTAAAACTGCCTGAAACCCTTGAAATTTGGTAAAAAACTAGGGTGTGCACCGCGTACCGGTTGACTTTGTTTCTCATCGCTGGGCGATCGGTTGACTTTTTGGCTACCGTCTTAAGCCAACCGTTCAAGATTAGCCGGTGCTGGCGGCCATCCTACATTCTGACGATATTTCAAGTATTTTGGAGAGTTTAAACCAAACTCATCAAACACGCCCTACAGGGCTGGTTATAACTAAGTTAACAGAGTGATGCTAGTAATCAACCAGTTTTGATAATTTTTACTGTAGCCGTATCGATCGACAAAACTGACTAGCAAACACGATACAACCAACTTTCAGACAACATAGAAGATCGAGAAATTAAGGAAACTCACTCAACTTTTTTTATGGATTTCACTGAAATTTTAAGTGCCAATGAACTTTTAACTAGACATAGAAACGGGGAACGAGATTTTCGAGGAGCAAACCTCATTGCAGCTCATTTGAGTGAAGCTAATCTCAGTCGCACAAATTTGAGCAACGCTAATTTGAAAGGAGCCAACTTAATTAGAAGCAAACTAATTGGAGCTAATTTAAACGGTGCCGACTTAAGCGGGGCTAATTTATCTAAAGCAAAATTAATTGAAGCTAACCTCGGCACTTCTAGTTTAACTGGAACTGTGGCGATCGCAGCAGATTTTAGTGGGGCAAATCTCAGCGGAGCAATATTGTCTCGCGCTGACTTGAGCAAAGCTATTTTAACTGGAGCAAGTTTAGTAGGAGCTTGTTTGTTAAGCAGCTCGAAACTAAATGAGGCTAATTTGAGCGGGGCGACACTTAGTCGAGCAATTATGAGCGGGGTTGACTTAAGCAAAGCAAATTTGACTAGAGCGATTCTCAGCGAAGTGGATTTGAGCGGGGCCAACCTGAGCGGAGCAACTTTGATTCGGGCTTATCTCAATCGCGGAAATCTCGGAGGTGTCAACTTAGTTGGCGCTTATTTGAGCGAAGCAAGTATGCGGGAGGCTTCTGTTTGCGCTGCTGATTTAAGCGGGGCTGATTTGAGCGGGGCTGACTTGAGCGGTGCTAATTTAAATGGCTCTAATTTGAGCGGTGCTGACTTACACGGAGCTAATTTAAGTAAAGCCAATTTAAATGGTTTGATTCTGCACAATGCTGATTTGAGGGCTGCGAATTTGAACAAAGCTTCTTTGCGGGGAGCTGATTTGAGCGGTGCGAACTTGTCGGGTGCTAGCTTGTTGGAAGCGGATTTGCGGGGGGCAAATTTGAGTCACGCCAATTTGTCGGGAGCGGGTTTGCTGTTAAGTTCTTTGACAGGAGCAAATTTGACAGGAACTAATTTGTCAGAGGCTAATTTGATTGGGGCGAGCTTAAATGTTGATAATTTGAATCAAGCGGCTTTGGGCGGCGCTATTTTGCCGAATGGAGCTACTCACAGCCGCGATTGATATGTTGCAAGTTGTTAGTTGTTAGTTGTTAGTTGGCAGTTGGCAGTTGGCAGTTGGTAGTTGTTAGTTGTTGCTATAAGAGACCTCTCCTAAAAGCCAAGAACAGGCTCTATGCCTGTTTCAAAATAATTCTTGGAAATGTCTAATAGCAAATATTAGACAGTTGATTCAAGTCTGGTTGAGTCGATAAACTATAATACCTGTAAACCGGGTTTATTTGAGAAACTGGGTTTCTCACAAGCGCGGGTTTGAGATCGCTCTCAAATCCGGGTTTGGGTTCCCCTTTAGAAACCAGTCGGCGCAGGCCGACTTTGTTTGTGTAGACGCGGTTTCAACCGCCCCCGTCACAATTGGCGTTTAGTATAATAGTGCTGGCGATTTTGGTTTATCCACTGAGATTCCGACCAATTCGGATCGGGTTGGTGCGCTAAATGGAGGTAGATTAATTCGGGCGATCGACAAAAAGATCTATCCTCTCCTAAGTAGCGTTCAACAATATCTTGATCCTCTGCTCCCCACCCAATGAATGTCTCGTCCCATCCCCCGATTTCTATTAAGCGCTGGCGTTGAAATATGGGTGCAACTCCAAACCGTTCCCGCCGTGTCAAGTGCTTAAATATGGCTGTCGGCATATCTTCTGGCGCAACTTTCAACTCTTCAATTATGGCAGAATTTTGCTCGAAATCCAAGCAGGCTTTATCGCACATCATTCGATAGCCAGTGACTAACATTTGGGACGAAATTTGAGCCATTTTTAAATGGCGCTCTAGGGTATTTTGGTAGGGAATGAGATCGACATCAAAAGCTGTCACCCATTGTCCGCGCGACAGAGATAAACCTAAATTCAAAGCTTTGGTTTTATGAAAAGTTCCCGCACAGGGAAGATAATTGTAGCTGATTGGTAGGTTGGTAATTTCGGGTAAAATCCAAGGTGAAGAAACCCGATCGAGTTCAATTAAAATAATTTCGCAAACAGATAATAAATTTGAGGAAGCTTGAGTTTTCCACCACGCGAGTTGAGTTTTCAAGTGGTGTTCTCGCTGGCGGTAGGTAATAATTAAGGATAACTGAATTTCAGTCACGGCTATAATTCGGGGTTAAAATTAGTGGTGATTTCCAAAATTTGAGGAGGTAAAATTGGTGGTTGGACTAAATCGCCAAAGAGAGCGCCTTTTTGGAGAGATTGCAAGCAAGAGATGATATTGAGATCGCGCGTTTGCTGGGTTGGTAGTTGCTGGTGATGTTGGTTGCGTGTCCGATCCGCATGAGAAATATGGATTAGATTCCCCGCGCTGCATATCTCGATTCCCAAGAGGGTAGCGCGAATTAGCAAATCTTGGTCTTCCCATCCCCAACCTGTAAAAATTTGCTTGTATCCTCCCAAGCGTAATAGCGTTTGTTTGCGAGCACAGATTAAGCCGCAGCCCGGTCGATCGCGATCGCCCGATTTAGCCTCTACAATATTAACCGTGGCAGTCTGTTGGCGCATCTGGATGTTGTAAGTATAGCGTTTTCGCTTCAAAGCTGCGGTTTGCGGGCGAGATTCTCCGACAGTTTTCACACAGCAAATAATCCCATTTTCTCGCGATTTGGCAGATACAGGCAATAACTGCGGTAGATTTTCTACAGGTTTTCTCTTATTATTAAGCGATAATAATTTTAGACTGTTTGGGGATATAACAGAGTAGAATAATTGTAAAATTGCCTGCTGATTCCAGATAATGTCTGCATCGGAAATTAGCAAATATTCGCTGGTAACGTGGAGAATTCCTTGATTGATTAACTGAGATTTATTAAAGTCGGATTGAGGATATTTTAACCACTCTATTTGTTCGGAGTTGGATAAATTTTGTAAAGCAGTTAAACATTGAGGTTCTGTTGTGCCACCATCGCAAATAATGATTTTAGTGACGGGGAAACTCCCTAAAAGCGATCGCACGCAGTCGCCGATTTCGGGACGATTTTTAACGGGGATAATTACCTGTAACATGATGTTTATAACAGTTTGAAAAAAGAGGGTAGCTAAACAAGGAATTGCCAAGTATAAAATCAATCTCAAATCTAAAATAGTATTAGCTTGCCCCGTTTAAGGAAGCACCGGTAATATAATTGAGTTCGATCGCCTGTGCTGTCTTAAAAGGACGCAAATCTGGTAGTTTACCCTCGCGCACCGCCGCAGTATTGGCGATCGCTCTACTCTTGAGTTGCTGAATCAATTCTAAACGCACCGGAGCATCTAGTCCAGTTTGTCGATCAGTAGTTAGCGAACCCTCTCGGTGTCGGCGAAAATAAGCAAAGTCAGGAATATTAACTATTTTTGCAGCAAAGTGCGATCGCAGCAAAAACTCACTATCTCCAGAAAACCGCAACCCCGTAGCAAAACCGCCCAACCTTAAAACTAAATCCCGCGAAACTAAGCTAGTAGGGTGTAACAGCGGATGTCCCGGTTTTTCTGCTAGGGCGGCGCTGACATTGAGAGGATAAACAACAGGTAACAGCCTATCATCTTCAAAGGCGCGCAATTCTTGCGTCCCCACTAATTCAGCACCAGTATTTTCTGCTGCTGCTAACAACAATTCTAAGCGATTTTCGCTCGACCAATCATCAGCATCTTGGAACAAATAAGCATCATAATTTGTTAGTTCGATCGCCTGTTGAATTAAGCGGTAAGGCCCGACATTCACAGCCGAAGCTAATAAAGTTACTCCCGGAAACTCTCGGACAATATCGATAGGTGGCGAATGCGAGCCATCATCCAGCACCACAATACCATCCAGAGGTCTAGTTTGACTTACTAGGGACTGCAAGCAGCGATGCAAAAACTGTTCGCAGCGATAATGGGGAATCACCGCCAGGACGCGAGATTGATTTGTAATTAAATGATTATTTGTAGCCTTGATGTTTTTTTCAGCAATATTCTCTGAACTTGTAGAGGAAATAGAACGATTTATTTTGGGATAATCATCCGAGTCTAAACTGGCAAAATTTATGTTAGTAGTTCCCCAATTAAAAGCGATATTTTGCCGTTCTAATTCTCTAGCAACTCCTAAAAGACTCCAGCGATTTATTTCTAACTGCGGTAGTGCTGCTTTTAGCAAAGGCGTTGACGCCATCCAGCCCAAGGCGGGGAGAGGATGTTGTTTGGCAGTTTCTAGTGGTAATACCACCGCTGGAGGTAAGGATGCTAGTGCGAAATTTGTTAGTTGAGGCGGCAAAAACATTACCGGCGTATTAGCCGTTAAAATTGCAGTGACTTCTGTATTAATTGTCTGTAACACTTTCAAACACGATGCAAAAGATTCAATATTAAAGACGCAAAAATCAACATCATCTTTATCGAATGTGTAAATTGTACTTTCACCCTGATGATTTGAGGGATCGATCCCAATTATATGTTTTAATTGATAGAGTCCATTGTGTTGCAAAGCGCCCATTGCATTCGTTGACCAGCCCAGATGACTTTTACCCAGGATAATTAAAGTTAAACTTACCATTGGCTCGATCGCAAATTGTGGATTGTTTGTAATTCATTTCTCGTGCTAATCTTTCAAATCCCGAAGCCCGCATATTCGGCGGGGCGGCGGCAATTAAACACTGATAAGCTAATTCCGATTCTCCCCGTGCTAACCAAAGTGGGGCTAATTTCCACAAAAGCGGTATCCAAGGTATGGGATCGATATCTCGATCGGGCAAGTTGGTGCTAATTAGTCCAGCATTGTTTTGAATTTTATCTAACCATTCTACGGGGTTAAGTGGTTCTTGCCAAAGTAGTTTAGCATATCCTTGTTCGAGTTCGACTCGTGCTATTTCTGTCGGTAAAGTTGCTGTGGCTTGTAACTGAAACAATGCTGTGGTAGCTGATGCGCGATCGCCCAAAATTGCTTGCCGCCAAGTTAACCAAGCGTCTAAAAAGGAATCGCCCGTTGTTTGTCGGTGGTTGCTGGATGCGAGGGTTTTTCCGTTGACCAACTCCCACCAGGATGCTAAAATTTGAATCTGGAATCTGGAGGCCCAAAAATTTAAATCTCCGATTAAAATAGATAAAATTGGTTTCCAGGCGATCGCGATTTTGGGATTTTCGCGTTTGGCTGTGCTTGCTGCGAGATTGAATGCTGCTAATAAGTGCTGAATATTAAATACATCTAGCTTGCCAGAATCGGGTAAATTGGTATTTTCCCAGATGGATCTAGCGGTGTTGCTGTCGAATCCTAAACTGGGAATTAGTAAATCTACCATCGCGGAATATTCGCCGCAATTCATCTCGGCTAAACGTTGCTGGGCGCTGTGGTAGATATTTTGTCTGGTTGGGCGATCGGCTAAAAAGCTGCACGTCAACAGCAATACTCGTACAGACATCAATTCTACTGCTAATTCCCGACAAGGTGAAGGTTGCAAAAGTTTTGCGATCGCTTGTTGGGCGATCCTCTTCGAGGGCTGCGCCAACGGCGAAATCCCCGAATTTACCATCGCTGTCGGCTGAATTAAACTTTTCAACAATAATGCAATTTCTCTCGCTTCTCCTGCGGGTAATAAACCCAATTCCAACCACTCGCGCCAAGATTTTTTCGTCACCCATTCGATCCACTCTAGATCGCTACAACTTTGGGTATTTTCCAGTTGACTTAAATCCGATGAATCTACAATAACTCTCCCTCGAACTTCTCCAAATAAATTTTCTAACCAAAGCTGTAAAGGTTGCAGATCGAGAACTTGCTGCGGTTCGACTTGCAGCCAAATATCTACATCTAATTGATTTTGCTTGACTATCTGATAATTCAGAATCCCCGGAAATTTAGGTAAACAGATTTCTCCCGGATATTTCCAGCCTTGCTGAGTCTTAATTGGTTCTTGACTGCGGCCCAGAATTTTGGCGGTTATTTGCGATCGCCCGCAAGGACACGCATCAAAATCTAATTGCAGGCGATCGCCACATTTATAGCGAATCAAAGGCATTGTATAATTGAATAAATCTGTAGTGACTAATTCACCGTCAATAATTTCATAAAAACAGCGATCGACATCTAAATGCAGTCGCCCGCATTCAGGACAACTCAAGCCCGAAATCCCAGTTTCTTGGCAACCGTACTCGTTAATAACAGAAGTTTGAAAAATTGATTCAAGTAACTGTTTTTGAAATTCAAATAAAACCTCACCGGTACAAATAACTCCTAAAACAGCAGGAAATGAATGCCCAACTAGGGCGGCCGCTACTTCCGACAAACGACTGGGATAACCTCGAATTACCGCCGGCTTAATTTGCAACAATTCCTTTAAATTTTGCAGCCAATCGGCGGTGATATTTCCAATTAACGAAATATCGTTAACTCGCAGGGGCTGCAAGCGGCTGGCGAGATTAATAATTGGGACTTGTTCGTCAATTCCCCACCAACCTAAAGCGCGGTGGCGCGCCAATAAACGCGCTTGGTTCCACTCATTACCGGCAAAGTAAGTAAAAAAATCACCGGAAGTTCCGCTAGTCATTCCTCGATAAACTAAATCGTCAGCAGTTGCGAGAAATAACCCTGGATTTTGCCGGACAGTTTGTTTGTCTATGGGCTGCAAGTTACTAAAAGCAGTTTGCCAATCGGTTACAAGTTGTTTTAACCCAGAGTCGGAATCAATTAGTCCAGCTTGCAAAAAGCGGTGGTAATTTCCGGGGAGAGTTAGGGCAACTTCTAAGACTTTTTTTAAGTTGATGGCGGTGCGATCGCTCAATTCTCTCATAAGCTGTTATCGCTCGAATTTTGCAGCTGCGCTGTGGTTTTTATGCGTATTTCATTAAGATCAAATTATTTTTCAGAGTTTTGGCTGGCGATTTGATCTCCGATTTGCAGCCAATCTTGATTAATCAAAACTTGTTGTTTATCTGATACTTCTGGCAAAATTCCCCGCTGTGCGTTCAGTGGCTTTTCGCAAGAATCTCCTAAAGGTTTTAGATAACTTTTAAAAACCCAACCCACTCGGAAATAAGGTGCACTCATAAACCTGCCTTCGCGAAGAGTTTGGGTGTTAGAACTAAAGTGACTGCCAATTTTTACCCACTTTCCCGTTGCGTCTCGATCGCCCGTAACGACTTGCCAGCCTTTTGGAACTAAACCGATAACCTGGCCGTTGGGGGAGGAACGGATAGTGAGGGGATCTTTGTCGGTGACGACTTGAGCGAAGGGCAGAGGTTTGCCTCCGTAGGGGCAATTTTGAGCTTGTAAGGTTGTTGCCGGGGAAGTAGCAGAGGCGGCTGTTTTGACACCCGAAAGCGATAACAGCATTAAGCTAACAAACAGAGCAATTTTTTTCCAAACTTTTAAGGGATTCACGGAATATAATTCTCTATGATTTCACCAACCGATTATTACATATATTTGCTACAGGTTGCTCCTCCTAAAGTGCCAAAATTATTCGGACGATCGCGCTTCACCACTATTTTTTGATTTTTTGGGTAGACTACTTGCAAAATTTTTTACAGCGTGCTATCGTCAAAAGGTTTGATACGAATTGTGAGTTAGAGGTAAAACCCCGCAGAATGAAACAATTGGGAACCCATCTGATCGCTGATGCTTGGCAGTCTCCAGGAGACCTGCTCAACGATCCTGAACGTATCCGCCGCGCCATACTCGATGCGATCGAAGCCGGAGGAGCTACTCTCATCGATTTGTGCGTGCACCAGTTTAGTCCTCACGGAGTAACGGCTACTGCAACTTTGGCAGAGTCTCATATAGCAATCCATACTTGGCCTGAACACGGTTATTTTGCTGCAGACTTATTTTTCTGCGGAGCCGGAGACCCTCACAAGGCCATGAAGGTGCTACAGTCAGCTTTGGAAGCTAAACAGGTAAAACTCACTGAGTTTACGCGCGGTTTCGAGCCCGGGGTGGGCAGCCTAGGTTCTGCTTGTGAAGAGCAGTATGCGCCTCGTCCATTAGAAACGAGTGCCGCCAGAGTATAATGGCCAATTAGCGTAACTTTGAACATTTTATGCTAGGTTTTGGTAAAAATCCCACGGCTCGGGCTGTGGGATTCTTGTTGGAAATTACTTTTTCATTAATAAAGGGCGAACAACTAAATAACCAGCACCGAAGGCGGCAATAACAATCAAAAAAATCGCGATGGCCAACCACAATCCGCTTAAGTCTGAGGATTTTTTGGGTTGAGAGCGAATGCGGTAAGGAATTTCCTGCACCTCTGAAAATAATTTTTCTGGAAGCGTTTCGGGTGTCGGAGGGGGTGTGGGCGAGGTTTCCGGTACGGGAAAGGGAAAAGCCACTGTCTGAGGTGGTTGAGGTATGGTAGAGCTACTCCGCGAGATGACAGGTTCTGGAGGCTCCGGTTCAACGCTAAAATTGAATTTGACTGAGGGCATTTGCGGCATCCCTGTCTGGGTGACGCTTTGGGCCGAGTTGACTACTTGCTGTAGTTGTTGGGATACTTGAACTACTGTTTCTACTTCTCGCCGCAGTTGTTGATTTTGTTGGACTAATTGCTGGTTGTGGGTTTTGAGGGAGTCAAGCATGGCTTGGGCGGCTTGCAATTCGGCGGTGACTTCTCGATAGAGCGAAATCGGTACCGATGGAGAGTAACTATTGGAGTTTTCAGGGGATGTATTGTCAGATAAGGTAGTATTTTGCATAGTAGTTGGCGAGGGTGAACTTTTTTTAGTTTAGCCTGAGAGTATTTGCAATTAGATCGATCGCAATACAATTCGTCAAGATATTTGTTAAAAATATTAATAGTGAGTTTAGTTAAATGTTAGAAATTTTTAGTCGATCGCTATGAATCACCAGCAAACCGAACAAAGTATGTCGCAAAAGTCAAGTACCGAAGAAATGAAATACGGCGAACGCGAGATTTTGGAAGGGCAGTTAATTACTTTTCCGAATCCGCGAGTCGGGCGGCGCTATACGATTAACATTACTTTGCCGGAGTTTACTTGCAAGTGTCCGTTTTCTGGCTATCCAGATTTTGCCACAATTCACGTTACTTACGTGCCAGACGAGCGGGTGGTGGAATTGAAGGCCCTGAAATTGTATGTTAACAGTTATCGCGATCGCTACATTTCTCACGAAGAATCGATCAATCAAATTTTAGACGATTTTGTCGCTGCTTGCTCGCCGCTCGAAGCGACGGTGAAGGGCGATTTTTCTCCGAGGGGGAACGTACACACTGTGATTGAGGTGCGGCACGAGAAGTAGAAGGTAGAGTCTTCTGCGGCTGGTACTTATTGCGGTAGGGTGCGTCAGGTTTGAGATTCTCAATCAGCACCAAAAGCATGATTCTGACGCACCGTTTTTTGCAAGGGTGCGTCAGTGAGACTGTTGGTTTGGATCGAAAAATAACGCTAGAGTAGAGCACCCTACTTAACTGCTTCAGAAAAAGCTTCTAACGAGATAAATTGTTTGACGTCTAATATTTCGATCAATACCAGTTCTCCACTGCTAGAATAGTGGAGAATCATTTGCCCTTCATCTTCGGCATAGGCGATCGGGCGTTGGCGAAGCCCTCGAAGAGGATCGGAAATTTCAATCAGCATCGCATCTACATCAGGGTTATATCTAATCTTTTTCATATCTTGACCTCTTACCAGGATAAGCAGTAATTACTAAAATTCTATCTGAATATTCTTGGTAGACCACTCTTAGGACAAGTCCCTTCAATCTTTTTTTGCAAATAAACTTCCCTTGACCGCTTGCTTCTACCCAACTCGGCTATCTAACAGTTTCGGAAATTAAATCTGTTGAAATTGTAACCCCGTGACTTTCGAGAATTTCTATTTTCAGCAAGGCGTGTTGACTAAATTCTATTTTTTTATCCACATTTATTGTTTATTTTATTTTTCGTTCGAGCCCTTGGTGTAAGGTGCACAGCGTGCACCTTACAGATTGGTGCGGTTAACTTTGACTGGCTAGAGAAGTTGGGGATATTCCACTTTTTCCCTCTGCTGTTTTTGATTCGGCCAACTTGTCCAAAATCTCCACAACTTCTCTTTCAAAAGTCACCTGAGCGCGATTAGTGCGCCCGCCCACATAGAGTTTGCCGTTTTTCTCCAAAGCCCAAATCTGCGAGTGAGACAAATAGCTCATCAACACACTGAGCATCAGCAACCCGAAGCCAGTATAGACGAGCGGAATCCCCGGATCAGCCTTAATTTGCAATCCCGTGCTGCCTACAACTTCGTCAATTGTCAGCATCACGCCGTTAACTTCTACAGCGGTGCCGGCGCGAACTGTAGTTAATAATTTACCATCGGTACCGTAGATTAACATCGTTCCTTGCAAGTCCTTTGCTAGCAGAGAAACTCCTGCACTCAAATCTGGTTTTGTCGGAATCCAAGCGCCCCAAATTCTGCCTTGACCTTGAGTGTCTAACTGAGCCATTGGTAGTTGCAAAACCGGGCTTTTGTTGAGGCGGACTCGCACGGCGGCGATCGCCCAATCTGCTTGATAAAAAGTCACTCCCCGATATCTCAGAGGCTCGTTAACGTGAATGGTTTTGCGATCGACCTCTTGGCCTGTTTTGTCCAAAACCGACAGATCCGAGTAAAATTGGTCGATCGCCCCGCTCGGACTATAATCGATCCAGAACCGATTCACGCGCATCGACCAATCCTTCGGTATTTGCGGCCCCGCCCAAGGCCCAGCATCCATAATATTCTGCACCTTAAAATTTTCACCGCTAGCCACCATTTCTTGACCGAGAAACCCCGTCAGCGAGCCCCACATCGACCCAGCTAAAATAATTAGCATACTGGCGTGAACAATAATCGGGCCGATTTTGCCAATTATGCCCTTGCGAGCATAAACTTTTTCACCTTCTCGAAAGATGCGGTAGTTTTTTTGCTGCAAAAGTTGTTCTAACGAAGTTAAAGGAACTGTTTCTAACTCCGCACTCAGAGCTAACTTTTCAAACTGCTTTGGTTCTTCATAAAATTTCCAGCGGCGGGCGGCTTTTAGCGCCGGAAATTGTCTGGTAAAAGTGCAAGCTGTCAAGCTACTGCCGAACAAAATTAGGATTGACAAAAACCACCAAGTGCGGTAAACATGGTCTAATCCTGCAATCAGTACAACTTTCCAAGTTAGGAAGCCGAACAAAGCCGGGTGTTCGGGATAGTTGGATTGGTAAAACTCTACCGATTGGCCTTGTTCTATCACTGTGCCAGAAATGCTGAAAAGTGCGATCGCCAGCAACAAAATAATTGCCAGCCGCAAATCTGCCAGCACCGGCAAAATTTCTCGCTTGAAAAACCTTTGAGGCGCAGTCGCCCAGTTTGATAGTTTAGATAGAAATACTTCTTTTGATGTCATTGGTAATTATGAAGAAGGAAGTTCGGCAACGAGCAATGTACGGGATGTAACGGATGTAACGGATGTAACGGATGTAACGGATGTAAGTCCGTCGGAAGAGAGAAGAAGGAAGAGGGAAGACGGAATAAACAGTTCTTATCTAGCAATTATCAATCAATTGTCAAGTCTTTCTTTGTTCTTCCTTCGTGTACTTCGCGTCTTCGCGGTTCGCCAAAAAAAACGCCAATTTTGTAATAATTGCTATATCTTTACTCAACAATAACTAAAGTCCTTACTACAAACCTAACTGCCAACCTTACGCGGGAAGTATGCGGGAAATCAGGGAAAAAACGCCAAATCCTACCAGCAAAACGCCACTGACAGGCGTAATCCAACTCGACCACCTGCGTAATTCTAACAACTTTTTAATGCTCGCGGTAAAAGTCCCGGCTATAATTAGGGGAGCGACGTAGCCAGCGGCGTAAAACAGCAGCAACACACCACCTAAAACAACATCTCCCGTTTTGGAAACCCAAGCTAACAGCGTCGCTAAAACAGGCGTGCTGCAGGGAGACGCTACTAAACCAAAAGTTAAGCCCAATAAGTACGATCGCACCGCTGCGGGCAAATTTTTCGGCACCCAGCCCGCAGCGTCAAAAGACGGCATTTGCAAGGGTAAAGCTTCGAGTAAATTCAGCCCCATTAAAATAGCGATGATGCTGACAACGATCGGCAAACCCAGACCAATTTTGCCATAAATTTGGCCGGCAAATGATGCTACAATGCCTAAACCCGCAAGGGTTGTCGCCAAACCCAAGGAAAACCATGCAGACTGGGTGGCGGCTTGGAGGCGGCTTTTTGCTTCGTATCCGCCGATGTAGCCGATCGTAATCGGCAACATGGAAAGCATACAGGGCGTTAAGCTCGTTAGCAACCCTGCCAAAAAGATGACTCCGACGCTGACTAAACTTAGATGAGTCAGTTGAGTGTTGACTAAATTATTAGCAAATTGTGCGAGTTCGTAAAGTAGGGTTTCCAAGGTTTCCATCAGTCGATTTTAGATTTTAGATTGAATAATTTTAGATTGACTCCAGTGTCGATTTTAGATTTTAGATTTTAGATTTTAGAGTAATCTGAGAGGTTAAACTAAATATCTAGTTTTTTCGATTTCCGGTGAATTCAGACGGGCGTGCTGTTCTGGCTCTGTTAAAAATTGTAACAGATGCGTGCAGCTTCGGTCGGAAATTTGAGATAGATTTTAGCGATATTGACTGGTTGGGAGTTGAAAGGTCGATCGCACCCTGCTTTTAACGGAATCTTGACACCATCCTCAACCAGCTTTTAGGAACTTTTGTTGACTGGTTCAGAAAATTAATACATTGTGGAACAGGCAGGAAAGCCTGAAAAAAGTCAGGCATTGTGAAACAGGCATTTTACCTGTTATTACTGGTTTGGGAGATAATTCAAAGCGAGTTTACTTTAAATTAAAGCCAACTTCTTCATTAATAGATCCGTCGGGCATTATTGCCCCAGCCAGCACCGCACCTCTGAAATTTGCTTTCGTTAAAATAGCACCTTCTAAATTAGCATTGCTCAGATTTGTGACTTGTTTGGAACCTCTAAAATAAAAGCTGTGCAAGTCGGCACCTGTCAAGTTCGTATTTGCCAAATTAGCATATTGCAAGTCAGCACCGTGCAGCGTCGCATCAGTTAAATTAGCTTCAGTGAGATTGCTTCCCCAAAGTCGAGAATCTAACACATTAGCATCTTGTAGGTTGGCGCGACTGAGATTTGCTAGAGTCAGATTAGCGTCCCACAATTTGGTGCGGTTTAAATTAGCTTCAGTCAAATTTGCTCGACTGAGAGTAGTACCCAAAATATCAGCATTTGTCAAATTGGCGCGGCTGAGATCTGCGCCCGAAAGGTCAGCATTTTTTAAATTAGCACCAGACAAGTTAGCGCCGGACAAATTAGCGCCACTCAAGTTGGCTTCAGTGAGATTAACTCCCTGCAAATCGGCAGCGCTCAAATCGCACTGCTTCCACAAAAAGCTGACGCACCAATTATCTTTTAATAGCTGACTCAAATCCTCGGCATTCGCGGCCATCGCAGGAGGAGTTAAGTAGAGAGTGAACAGGGCGATCGCCAGCACTGTAGCAGCTAAAGTTTTCAACCTCAGAACTCTGTTCATTGACACTAATTTGCGCGATAAATTCTTGATGTACAATCAAAGCATAGCAAATAACCCGCAAATCTCATCGGTAATATTACTCAAAAATATTAGTAAAATGTCGATCGCGGTTGACCCAGACATCGACTTAACTCTGGCCGTGACGGGCGATCGCGAATAATCCGGTTATTTCGCAGATGCTTTGTAGGCAAACAATTTGTTTCATAAAAACCGGATAGCAGTTCGATCTCTCATATGAAAGATCGCTCGCTCAAATTAGACAACTGCGGTATTAATTGAATTTGGAAATCGGGAATTAGGAATCGATCGTCGCGTAAGGTGCGATATCAGCACCCTACACCTATAGGTTAAAGTTAGCCGATTCTGAACGCAGCGTCGCCTACTGGCAAGTCATTCGGACGGGAAATAGTAGCAAAATCAACGGCAAAAACAGCACTTTGAACTGCTGCGGCCGTAGCATTTTGAACATTAGCCAAAGTAGCCCCGCCTGATTGAATTAAAGTGTTGCTTCCAGATTGAGTAAATACCAGACTTGCCAAACTGGTACCGCCAATGCCAATGCGATCGCCCTGCTGCGATATAAAATCAGTAATTGTATCCGTTTCTCCATCACCTGCGATTAAAACAAAAGTATCTGCACCTGCGCCACCAGTGAGAGTGTCGTTGCCTAAATCTCCAATCAAAATATCGTTGCCATCACCACCAATTAACACGTCATTCCCTTTGCCACCTCTCAAAAAGTCGTTACCAGCATCGCCATTGATAGTATCGTCGCCGAGATTTCCGTTGATAATATCGTTGCCAACACCGCCACTAATTAAGTCGTTACCTTTGCCACCTCTAAGGAAGTCGTTGCCTGCTTCGCCTGTAATAGTATCATTGCCTTGGCTACCGTTAATGGCATCATCAATCGGCGAACCGACGATGCGATCGTTTCCACTACCGCCGAGCACGCCGCTGGGGTTTTGCTGAGAATCTTGGGTGGTAACTTGATAGTTATTCGGGGCATCAGGCAATCTGAGCGCTCGCAAAGACAGATTGACAAAATTGGTAGTATTAACCAAATTGTTCAGCAAACCAGTATCGCTAATGATGTTGGAAACCCGACTCGGGACGATTCCTCCAACGACTTTAGCGATCGAAATGCGATCGCCCTGCTGCACCGCATTCACCGTTTCAAAACCTTGAACAACATTGCCAAAAACAGCATAATTGCCATCCAAAAACGGCAAAGTATCCAAAGCAAAATAGAACTGCGAAGAAGCCGAATTCAAAGCAGTAGCCCGAGCCATTGCCACAGCCCCGGCAGTGTGCTTCAACTGCGGTGTCTGAGTCACAACTTGGTTGTAAACAGGTTGCGCCGCGCCTTGCGGCTTGATTTCCAAAGGAATAAAACGCGGCCCATTAGTATCCGGGTCAATAAAATTACCTGTTCCCAATTGACTTGCGGGAATTGTAGGATCTTTGCTGCGCGGATCGCCTCCTTGCACCACAAAAGGATCTGGCTGGCGTACCACTCGGTGAAACATCACCCCATCGTAGATGCCCCGTTCAACTAAATCAACAAAATTTCCCCCAGTAATCGGGGCATTAGTGCCGTCAACTTCGATCGCAACGGGTTGACCGTTAATTACCTGGACTACTGTAACTTTGCCTGTTAACGGGAGTGCAGCGCTCATAAGTAAATTGTGATTTGAGTGAGTTATCTCTTGACTAATACCAAATCCTGGCTAAATATCCGCTTTATTTCTTAACCTGCCAAGGCTGGTTCCCTCTGTCGAGAAGCGGTTTTAACCGCCGAATCATCAAAGGGTAGCTAACACCGGATTTGGTTTCAGAAGCAATCCGCGAATTGCCCCTACCCATTTAATCAGAAAACTGTAAACTTGTCTTAAGTACAATTCTACTTGTGAATTTATGATTTCCCGCCGCAAGTTTTTTAGCACTTTATTGGCAATTTGTCTAGTCTTTCTCAGTTATAATTTTGCGGCCCCTGCCTTTGCCCTCGGCGGCAAGCTGCCGGCGGTGAATCAAGCTGCACCGGATTTTAGTTTGCCGACAAACAGTGGCGGCGGACAAGTGTCCCTCTCCGATTATCGCGGTAAGTGGCTGGTAGTCTATTTCTATCCCAAAGATTTTACATCGGGTTGTACGATCGAAGCGCGTCGATTCCAGCAAGACTTGCCGAAATACTTGGCAAAGAACACTCAAATTATCGGCATCAGCGCTGATGATGTCAACTCCCACGCAGAATTTTGCGATGCTGAAGGTTTAAAATTTCCGCTGTTAGCTGATACCGACGGCCAAGTCAGCAAAGCCTACGGTTCTTGGATGAGTTTTATCTCGGCGCGGCACAGTTTTATTATTGATCCTGAAGGCACTTTGCGGGAAACTTTTGTTAAGGTTAACCCGGCGATTCACTCGCAAGAAGTGTTCGCCCGTCTGGAGGAATTGCAGGCTGAGGGTTAATATCGCGCCCCGTCGGTTACACAAAAACGGTTCCTAGTGCGGACTAAAGTCGGCCCTCCGGCCCAGGAATCCTGTCCGCAAGCGCGATCCTTAGTTCTTGGGGTTGGGCGATCGCACAGGATGTAATGTAATGGGAGCGCGATCGTCCAACCCCAATCAAATAAAATAGTAGTGAAGAATGCAATTACTCGGAAAACGCAAAGGAATTGCATTCCGAACGCTATCATGTTTATTAGATGGAAAGCAATGGCTAATAACTGCACCATCTGTAAAATAGCTAATCTCAAATCGCCATTTAGCCCTACTCAATGAGAATTTAACTTGCTATTTACTGCAACAGGTTCTGAAGAAGATTCAGACTCTAACGGATTCTTTCTTTTGTTAGAAAAACGGCGTTCTGGGTCAATTCCCTCAAAGGTAGGCGGCAACCAAACTCGGACTACCAACAACGCTCCCAAAACCAACAAAAAGGCTCCTGTTGATAATATTTGAATCCAGGGAGTTTCCAGCACTCCCCGCACGATAACTTCTCGCAAAACTGATACAATACAAACTTCCACAGCCACACCAATCGAAACGCGCTGTTCTTGCAAATAAATAATTAGCAGCCGAAATAATTCCACTAAAACTAATAGAAATAGAATATCTGCCGTTACTTGCTGGAAATTCAAAGGAGGTAACAGCGAGAAAAACATTTCTCGCAGTTCGATGACCATAAAGCTGAACAAACCGATACACAAAGAAATTACAATTAAATCTTGAATTGTTTCAAGAACGCTGACTATTAGTTTCAAATTCAACCACTGCGGGGGGTTACTTGTATAGTTATGTGAACGATTTTCCATTGACAGCTCCTGCAATCTGTTTGACCTGCTTACAGCTTAAGTTAAATAAAGTCACTCTTTGACAAAAAATAGGTTTAATTTATTTATAACTATTATCATACTTCCATGTGTTGACCATTTCCACCCCAAACTTTTATTTATCGCGCAAGTGGGTTGACATCTTGGCAATGTTTGTGCTAGCTGGCCCATAGTATTAGTAGATTTGGTGAAAACCAGAATT
Source organism: Microcoleus sp. S1D4 (assembly GCF_036700765.1). NCBI lineage: Bacteria > Bacillati > Cyanobacteriota > Cyanophyceae > Oscillatoriales > Microcoleaceae > Microcoleus > Microcoleus sp. S1D4. The sequence goes on along the minus strand of NZ_JAUBPP010000005.1, from coordinate 14,888 downwards.
CAAAATTCAAAAATGCTGCAACTGAGATAAAATATAAAAATTGTAAAGAATTATTTACGACAGCTTGATCAACTCAAGCTAGGGACTTTAGGCTCGAATCAATGAAAAGCCGGAAAGTCAACCGAAAAACAACAGCCACCTAGAGAGGATTGAACACAATGGCATTTACACTCGCACCATTACCCTTCGCCGCTGATGCCTTAGAGTCAGATCATATGTCGGCTAACACGTTTTCGTTTCACCACGATAAGCACCACGCTGCTTACGTGACCAATCTCAACAAAATGATTGAAGGCACGGAACTTGCCAGCAAATCCCTGGAAGAAATTGTGATGGCATCTGCTAAAGACCCATCCAAATCTGGCATTTTCAACAATGCAGGTCAAGTTTGGAACCACAATTTCTTTTGGAAGTCGCTCAAACCAGGTGGTGGCGGCACTCCGACAGGAGCTTTAGCTGATAAAATCAAGGCCGACTTTGGCAGCTTCGACAAATTCAAAGAAGAATTCAAGGCTGCTGCGACAACTCAGTTCGGCAGTGGCTGGGCTTGGCTGGTTTTGGACAACGGTACTTTGAAAGTTACCAAAACTGCGAATGCCGACACTCCGGTAGTACACGGCCAAACTCCTTTGCTGACTTTGGATGTGTGGGAACACGCTTATTATTTGGATTTCCAAAACCGCCGTCCCGACTACATTACTAATTTCTTGGATAATTTGGCTAACTGGGATTTCGCAGCCGAAAATTTGGCTGCGGCTTAGTAGCACCTAAGTTTTAGGATTAAAGTCCTCACTACGAATCTATTAAGTTCGTAGTGAGGACTTTATTTTTTGTTTCCAAGGACTGAAGTTCTCACTACTAGCTTAATAGGTTCGCTTAAGTAGGTCGGCGCTGTAAAACGTAAATATATAAACGACTATAAAGCATTGAAGTACACATCTAGCAACACTATTTAGCCTTATTTACATATTTTTCTATTGTGAAGTTTAATATCGCCAACCTACTTAATAAGTGGATGCAAGAATAGGGATGGTAGTTTTGGAACTTCCACTGCCTCACACGGGATCTAATTTGTGAAGATTTCTAAACCCATTTGTAGGGAGGAAAGGAGAGTTATACTATCCTTTCCTCACAAAGTCGGGACGTTTCCCCTTGTTAGAGCAATGTTGTTGTGATAGATAGAGTTTTGGATAGATAGATGTGTGGACAGATAGACGTCTGGAGAGATATATTTTTAATATGGGGTGCCGAAATATTTAACACAACCTTTTGGAGTATAAAAAATGACAAAAAACGTATCAGTAGTGATTCCATCCTACAACAGCGCCCAATTTTTACCGGAAGCAATTGAGAGTATACTTGGGCAGACTCTACCCGTATTTGAGATTATTGTCGTAGATGATGGTTCTACTGATGAAACGAAAGAAATTTGCGATCGCTACCCGAAAGTAACATACTTCTATCAAAACAACCGAGGCCATGCTACTGCACGCAATACTGGTCTGCAGATTAGTACGGGAGAGTATCTTCTCTTCCTGGATAGTGATGACTGCCTTTTGCCTGAAGCGATTGAGATTGGAGTCAAGCATCTCAACGCCATGCCAGAGATGGGCTTGGTATTTGGTCGTTATTTCTTCTATTCCATTCAACCCGATGGCTCATACAAAGTAGAAGAGAAATATGAGAACCAGCCTGAAGTTGCTAATTATGAAACCCTTTTGGCTATCCGGCATAGGGTTCAATGCGGTTGTATTATGTTTCGCCGTGCTGCCCTCGATAGTGTCGCCATTGAGTCTATCGGTGCATTTGATCCAAGTGTATTAGCGACCGAAGATTACAATTTATGTCTGCGAATTGCCCGTAATTTTCCTATCTATTTCCACGGTCAAGTCGTTTCTCAATATCGCTACACTGGCAATAACATATCCAGTAAATCGACCTACTTTCTGATCCATGCAATCCGAGATCATTATCAGCAATGGAGTTACGTTCAACGAACAGAAAAAGAAGAATATATAGTTGCCTATGAGCAGGGCAAACACCACTGGATTAATCTTTTTGGCAATCGATTGCCTTACGAAATCCTGAAATATATAGCAGCTAAAAAATGGGTTGCAGCCTTGGGTATTCTGAGATTAATCTTGTATTACGATCCCAAATTGCAATCTATCGATCGGGCTATTTACGAAACATCCTATACAACTCTGATGTCAGAGCTACGAAAGCTCCCCCTTCAAGACTCCTTAGCCTATTGGCAAAAACAACTTGCGGGAGCCACCCCTTTATTACCCCTACCCACTGATCGGCCACGTCCCCCAGAGCAATCCCTCCAGGGAGCTTCTCTGTCTTTTGGCATTTCTGGGGAAATCACGACAGCCCTCAGCCAATTGGGCGGCCAGGAAGGCGTCGCCCTATCAACAACCCTGTTAGCCGCGTTTAAGATCTTGCTCTATCGCTATACAGGTACGGAAGACGTGATTGTTGGCTCCCCCTTTGTGAGCCGTGTGAATACAGAAAATTTTTTCAATGCCGTCCCCCTTCGTACAGATATGTCGGGTAATCCCACGTTCCCAGAGTTTCTGGGACGAGTGCGGAAAGTTGTTTTGTTAGGGCAAGCCTATCAAGATGTGCCCTATTGCTTATTGGTCGATCAATTTTGTCCCCAGCCCGACTTAAGCTATTCCCCTCTGTTTCAAGTGACCTTTGTCTTTGAGGAAAATATTCCCTTCCAAAGGATCGATCTGTCAAGATTAACAGCCAGTCCGTGGGTGATTGAAAACAACGAAGGAAAGTTTGACTTAACTTTATTCTTAAAACCAACCAGCGCAGGATTGGAGGGGAGTTGGTACTACAGCACGGATTTGTTTGATGCAGAAACTATTGAACGAATGAACGATCATTTCCAGATTTTGTTGGCTGGGATTGTGGCTCATCCAGAACAATCGATTTCTGCCTTACCGCTGTTGCCAGACCAAGAAAAAAATCTGTTGCTTGTGGAATGGAATCAGACTCAAAAAGATGAGTCGCAAGAGCTATGCCTGCACCAGTTAATAGCTCAACAAGCAGAAGTAACTCCAGAGAAAATTGCGGTTTCCTTTGAAGGTCAAACATTGACGTACAAAGAACTACATCAACGCTCTAATCAACTGGCCCACTATTTGCAACAAAGAGGGGTGAAGCCGGATGATTTAGTGGGCATTTGTGTCGATCGCTCTCTCGAAATGCTTGTGGGATTATTAGGTGTGCTGAAGGCGGGCGGAGCCTATGTTCCCATAGACCCCAACTACCCTCCCGATCGCGTGGAATACATGATCGAGAATTCCCAAGCCAAAGTATTGTTAACACAACAGCAGCTTGTGAATAGCCTGCCTGCCAAAGAAGCCAAAAAAGCATTGGTCATCTGTTTGGATACGGATTGGCCACTGATTGCCCAAGAGAGTCAGGAAATGCCGATCGCCAGCGTTACCCCAGAAAATATGGCTTATGTCATTTACACATCTGGTTCTACGGGTAAGCCCAAAGGCGTACAAGTTCTCCACCGTGGGGCAGTCAATTTTTTAAAGTCGATGCGCGAGCAACCGGGGATCGGTGCGACGGATATTTTGCTGTCTGTCACAACACTTTCTTTTGATATTGCAGTCTTAGAACTGTTCTTACCTCTGACTGTGGGAGCGCAGGTTGTGATCCTGAGTCGGGAAGCTGCTATGGATGGCAGAAAGTTATTAAGGACGATCGTCCAATTAGGCATTACGATCCTGCAAGCGACTCCAGTGACTTGGCGATTATTGATAGAATCGGGTTGGGAAAGTCAGTTCCCGCTGAAAATGCTCTCCGGTGGGGAAGCCATGCCCAAAGAATTGGCTGCCCAATTGTTAACCAAAGGTACGGAACTTTGGAATATGTACGGGCCGACGGAAACAACAGTTTGGTCAACGGTTTATCAAGTCAAAGACGCCGAACAGCGAATTTTAATTGGTAAGCCGATCGCTAACACCGATATCTACATCTTAGATTCTCTCCTGCAACCAGTTCCCGTTGGGGTGGCTGGGGAATTACATATTGGTGGTTCAGGATTAGCGCGAGGCTATTTGCAACGTGACGATTTAACCACTGAGAGATTTATTCCTAATCCCTTTCGAGAAACCGAACGAATATATAAGACAGGGGACTTAGCACGTTATTTGCCAGATGGAAATATTGAGTGTTTAGGTCGCCTAGATTTTCAAGTCAAAATTCGCGGTTTTCGGATCGAACTCGGTGAAATCGAGTCTGTTTTGGTCAAACATTCTAACGTGCAGCAGGCAGTGGTCATCGTCAGGGAAGATTTTCCTGGCGACAAGCGTCTAGTGGCTTATATTGTCGCTCTCAATAATCAGAACCCAAGCATCCAAGAACTGCGAAGTCTGCTCAAGGAGTATGTACCAGAATATATGGTGCCATCTATCTTCGTTTTCTTGGAAGCTCTACCTCTAACACCGAATGGTAAGGTAGATCGTAAAGCTCTACCTGTACCTGAACAATCTTGCGAAGCAGCAATCATACCCGCCACTCAAAAGGCTCTAGATTTGCCCGCCCCTACAACTCAAGAAAAGCCAGAAAAGCCAGAAGAAATTGCCAAGCCCAAGGATGATTTGGAAGTTCAACTCGTCAATATTTGGGAAGAAGTATTGAATATTTCACCCATCAGTACGACAGATAATTTCTTCGAGATGGGAGGACATTCCCTATTAGCGATATCCCTAATTCGTGAAATAGAGAAAACCTACAATAAAGAGCTACCTTTACCTATCCTTTTCCAATCGCAAACGATTCAGCAGTTGGCTAACACCCTTCGTAAACAAAGATTCTCGTCTTCTTCGCAGGCTTTAGTCACGATTCAGAAAGGTAGTTCCAAACTGCCTTTATTCTTTATTTACGGCATATTCCTTTACTATAATTTATCAAGACACCTGGGCAAAGACCAAACCTGTTATGGAGTCTATGTCAAAGAGGAAGTCAATATGTTCCAAAGGAATAAACTTGACCAATCACCAACGCCTTCAGTGAGTATTCCATATCTGGCCACTCGCTACCTCAAAGAAATACAAAAACATCAGCCTAAAGGCCCTTACCTCCTAGCGGGTGAGTCCTTAGGTGGCTTAGTAGCTTTTGAAATGGCACATCAACTTCATTTACAGGGTGAAGAAGTAGCTTTACTGGCCCTTTTGGATAGTGCAATTCCAGGAAAAAACCAACTGTCATTGAGTCAGAAGCTGGCTTTTCATATCAAAAAGCTGCGCCAACAAGGGATTTCATATTTGTTCCAAAAAATACGAAAATCGAAGACTAAATCGACTCCTGATATTAACATTAATAATGTTAATAATAATCGCGTAGATCCTCTATTAGAGTTTCGGCAGTACGCTTTCAATAGTTACAAGCCACAGCCTTACCCAGGCAGGGCAGTTTTGTTCCGGGCGAAGGAGGAAAGTCACTTTAGCACTTTGGAAAACTGGAAGGAACTGTTGCTTGAAGGATTAGATATATATGATATCCCTGGAGATCATCTAAGTATCCTTCAAGAACCCAATGTCCCTCTCTTGGCAGAAAAAATGAGAGTGCATATCGATCGAGCTTTAGCAAAACTTTAGGCTGTTGAGTTGAACGACTTATACAAGCGATTCAACAAGCTATTACAGATCAAACAATGCGTCAACGCGCCGCCAGATTGGCGGCGCACATCCAAGGTGAAGATGGTATTACCAAGGCAGTTGCTATCGTACAGGAAATCTAAAATCCTGGGACTGTTTACGGATAACCCGTATTCTACTGGAGGAATTCAAAGAACCTTAAGTTGATCGTACTTATACCCCAATACGGTTTACTTAAGTTAGAGAACCCATTTGATATCTATTCTGCGTAAATCTCAGAAACCGGGTTGAGCTCTATATTTCTCGTCACCCAACCAAAAACTCCAAGAATACCCGGTTTCTCGCCCCTTGCGTAAATCTCAGAAACCAGTTTCTCTCTATATTTCTCGTCACCCAACCCAAAAACTCAAAGATTTCAAATGGGTTCTATAAGGATTGTGAATTAAATAATTTCCATTTTTCTTCTGGCCCATCCCACAACAATCAAATTTGGAAGTTATTTAATTCTCATTTATAAGTTTTTTTTAGGGTGCATCGCTCGTTTAATCTGGCGTTCCAGGGCGAGAGTTGTTTTTGGCGACGCACCCTACGTTGACTTAAGTGAACCGTATTGGTTATCCCCCCTTCAGTATTTTTAATAAGGCTCTTCGATAAATCTGTCTGCCTTCTGAGTCAAGGTGAACGCCATCTGTTGTGACCTTATCTTTCAATACTGTCCCTTCGTACAGGGGCTGAATATCTTTTTCTACTATCAATAAGTTATCTGTCGCTGCCACTTGACGAGTCAAGGCTTGAATGCTTTTCACTCTTTCCAAAGAACCCGCTAGTGTGATATCATGGCTGGCTTCAATCGTTGAGTAAAAAGCAGGGATTAACACTACTTTTTTGGTGTTCATTTTTGTTCTGACAGTGCGGATAATTTCCTGCATATTGTTAACAAATTGTGGATCATTTATCCGATAACCCGCATCATTAGTACCGATCGCAATAATTGATGTATTACATTTAACGTTAGCAGCAGTTAATAGTTTTAGTTGTTCGATCAGAGAAATTGTTGACATTCCGGGCAAGGCAAAATTAAAAGTATCTTGACCCATTGTATTTCCCAGCTCAGAGGTGATAGAATCGCCCCAAATGCAAGCATTAATTCGAGTATTTTTAGTCAGATATAGTTGATAATCAACTTCATCTAGCCACCAAGAACTAGAACTTAGGGTATCTGTCGATAATCCGATGGCATTTGCATTAAACACGACTAAAAATCTACCTAAATACCCCTTCTTTATCGTAAATTCTAAAATCCCTGTTAAGAGAATGACATTTAATAGCAGTGAAATGATCGCGATAGTTTTTTTCATACAGGTATGAGCAAGTAAATTAACATAAATTATAAATATACCTCTTGCAAAAGTGCTTTTAATCAAATTGTGGAACAGGCTTTCCGGCTTGTTCCACGATCAACATTTTTTATTATGGAAGGAGCCGGAGAACCCGTCCTAGTTATTTTTGCAAGAGGTCTAATCACTACACTACCAAAAAGTAATTCACAATTATAATCAGTTTGTCCGATCGCGAATTACGAATTAAGCGATCGCACTCCTCCATCTTGTTTGAGATCGAATAGAGTGCGCGCGTAAGACTGGATGAGCTAGTAGACAAAAACAGCTTTCAACATTCCTTCACCTCGCTCTGGTTTCAGTTCAACTCCTATTTTTTCACAGAGGCTCTGCATCTTGTAGTTGCTAGTGAGAATATAGCCGACGATCGCATTTAATTTCTCTTCGCGACCAATTTGCAGCAGCAGCCTCAATAATTCTGTTCCCAAACCCCGCTCCTGATAGCTGTCACGGACGATTAGGGCAAATTCGGCTGCGTTTTTGCCGTGCAGATTGCTGAGACGTGCTACTCCCAAAATCTGGTGTTCTGAGGTTTCGGGGTCTTTGCGATCGGCTACTAACAGCATTTCTCGATCGTAGTCAATAAAACAACTCCGGGTCAAACGTTCGTGAGCGATGCGGTGCTTTAAATTTACCATATGAGCGTAGCGCAAATACACGCTCTCTTCGGAAAGCTCTTGATGAAACAGCACCATCAGCGGCTCATCTTCCGGGCGAACCGGACGGATGGTAATGGAACTATCTGTTGACCATTGTTGAACGTATTGCACCGGATAGGGGCGAATCGCAGGTGAAACGGTGTTTTCTGTAGTCTGGATCACAACGCGGGCATCGAGGGCGATCGCACCTTCTGGAGAAACCAGCAGCGGATTAATATCTATCTCGGCAATCTGAGGTTGCTCGACAATCAGTTGACTGAAACGAACTAATAACTGTTCGAGTTTTTCTAGGTCAATTGCCGATCGCCCGCGCACTCCTTGTAAAGCTTTGTAGATGCGGGTTTGCTCCATCATCGGCCGCGCTAGGGTGGTATTTAAAGGCAGCAGTGCTAGCGCTCGATCCTGAAAGACTTCCACTAATTGTCCGCCGGAACCAAACAGCATGACTGGCCCAAATTGGGGGTCGATACTGCTACCCAAAATTAGTTCGTAGCCTTCCAAACGCACCATCGGCTGCACAGTAACGCCGAGAAACGCTGCAGGATCGATCGCCCGTACCCGCTGGGCGATCGCCTCAAAGGCACTAATTACAGCCTTAGCATCGCCTAAATTTAGTTGTACGCCCCCCACATCGGTTTTGTGAGTAATCGTCTCAGAATGGAGTTTTAGCACCACAGGATAACCGAGACGATCGGCAATTTCCACAGCTTCGCGATCGCTGGTGGCTATGGATGTGGCGATGGTGGGAATCCCATAAGCAGAGAGTAACTGCTTTGATTCGTACTCTGTTAACAGAGCGCGATCGCTTGTGCGTGCAGAAGTCAAAATTTTAGCGATCGTCGGTCGATCGGGACTCCAGAGATCCGAATCAGCCGCCAGAGAAGGCGTTTCGTAGATAGCGCGCAGGTTGTAGCTGTACCGCCACATATAATTGAATAACCTGACGGCCGTATCGGGATAGGGGAAAGTCGGAATTTTGGCCTGATTGAGAATTTCCGTTGCTGCTAAAACTTCTGCACCGCCCATCCAGCTTGTTAATAAGGGCTTTCCGAGTTTGCTGTAGGACTTTAATTCTTCTGCGGTTTTGGTGGGATTTGTCATCGCTTGGGGTGTGAGGATGACCAACAATCCGTCACTATTGGGATCGGAAGCGACAACTTCTATAGTTTTGGCGTAGCGATCGCTACTAGCATCGCCCAAAATATCGATCGGGTTTTGATGGCTCCACTGAGGGGGTAAAAACTCATCAAGCTGTTGCAGCGTCTCCGGTGCAAGCTCTGCGAGGGCACCGCCGCCGCTAATTAAGGCATCAGTGGCGATCGCCCCTGGGCCTCCTGCATTGGTAACGATCGATAGGCGGTTTCCCTGGGGTCGGGGTTGCTTTGCCAGAATTTCTGCCATGTCAAACAGATCGGAAATCGTATGTACCCGCAAGGCACCACAGCGCCGGAAAGCAGCGTTGAGCACGTCATCGCTGCCGGTCAAAGCTCCCGTATGGGAAGCGGCGGCGGCGGTACGTCCCACCTTGAGAATGATGATCGGTTTGTCGATCGGCACTGGGCGGGCGGCGGACAAGAACGATCGAGCATCACCCATCGATTCCATGTATAAAACAATACTTTTGGTGTGGGGTCGTCCCCAAAATACTCGATCAGATCGCCCCAACCGACATCGAGCATAGAGCCGATCGACACAAAGGTGCTAAAACCGACATTTTCGCCCAAACTCCAGTCTAGAATCGAAGTACAGAGGGCGCCACTTTGACTGATGAAGGCTACATTACCCGGACGGGCGCTCGTACCTGCAAAAGTAGCATTGAGTCCGAGAACAGGATTCATCACGCCGAGACAATTCGGGCCGATAATCCGCATTCCGCCCAGACGCGCTGCAGCCATAATTTCCTGTTCTAGCGCAACGCCTGCCGGGCCAATTTCTTTAAAACCAGCAGAAACAATCACTGCCCCTTTCACCCCAGCAGCGATACATTCGCGGATTGCTTGCGGTACAACAGCCGCAGGCGTAGCAATCACCGCCAAATCCACTACTTCCGGGACGCTAGCAATGTCAGGATAAGACTTGAGCCCTAGGACGCTGTGGCGCTGGGGATTCACCGGAAAAACTGTTCCGCCAAAGGGATTGCTAATCAAATTCCACAGGAGAGTGCGTCCGACACTTCCTTTTCTCTCTGTTGCGCCGATAACAGCCACGGAGCGAGGCCGAAAAATTCGATCGAGTTCGTGACGCTGTTCTTTCCAAATATCGTGAGCCGGATCGCTCGCAGTGCTGTGATTCATTGAATTTACCTGCATAATACCAATACTTCGGACAGTTTTTAAGCAGCGAGAGTACCATAGGATAGGACTGATGGAAGGTTAGGGTGATTTAAAATTAAATTCGGGTCTAAATCTAACTTATCAATAAAGGTGTAAAGTATATGTCTGTTGAATTGCTACCGTTTATAAGAGGTCATTGAAAATACGAATTACTCGGGAGACAAATGACGATTATCAGCTTCATATTTGGCTAAATTTAAAGCAATTAGACTGGCATTAAAATGAAAATTAAGGCGTTGACCACTACGACATTGACCAGAGGATAAACCAGTAAATTGTTTGGTATCACGAAAAATAAACTCAATTTGAAAACGAGCCTGATCATACTCAAGTATTTGCTCACCTGTCAGATCGAACTCAGTGCTAAACAATAAAATATTTTTGGTTTTACCGTTAGGTTGAACTTCTCCAAGGCAAGCTAAACGTATTTTACATTTTAAACAAACACTCCATACTACTCATGAATAAAGCTTAACCCCGGCTTAACTTCTTTGATGAAAGTTAAATTTCTTAACTTTTTATAGTCTACTTTTTCATCATATTTGCGAGGAGTTCTCCGTTTATTTGTTTCACCTGTATAGAGGTAATTCAAGTTGATTTCAGACCGTAATGTGCTCATCAAATTTAAATGAGAATTTCTGACAGCATCCCAGAACTTAGCGCGGTAATAATAACCGTCAGCTACCAAATAACGTACAGATTCTGGCAATAAAGAACGAGTTTCTTTTAAATGTTGATAATAGTCGTCAACTCTTGTTAATTAAGGCATTGAGCTTTGGGGTACTTCTTTTTTAGTCGGTATGCTGCTACGATCGCCCGGATGGCATTTGCGAACGCTTTTCTGGGGGTTTGTCACTCAATGGCTCACCAATTAGGTGCAACTTGTCACGTCCCTCACGGTTTAGCGAATGCGCTGATGATTTCCCATGTAATTGGGTACAATGCAACGGATGTTCTGTTCAAACAAGCGATTTTTTCTCAGAATAAGTATCCTAACAGCAAGTGGCGTTATGCGCGAATTGCGGATTATCTGAATTTGGGCGGGGAGACACTAGATGAGAAAGTTGAGAACTTGATCGCAGCGGTGGAAGATTTGAAGCGTCAGGTAGATATTCCTAGCACTATTCAGGAGGCGATCGCCAGTCAGGGAATGAGTGATGATTTCTTTTTTGCTCGCGTTGAGGAAATGGCCGATCGCGCTTTTGACGATCAATGCACCGGAGCAAACCCCCGCTATCGGCTGATTGAAGATTTAAAGCAACTTCTGTTGCAAGCATACTCTGACACCAACACTTCTGGGGTCGATCGAGAGTTAACTGTAGTTGGATAAGCTGTACTGCATCTAACGATCGATCGGAAACCGGGTTTTTCAACCAAAATCGTGGGTAGAAACCCTCAATTTCCTGAAAACCCGGTTTCTTTGTCCTCAAATCTCAAATCGAAAAATCGCCCTTGCAAATAAATCGACTTTGGCGATTTATTTGCAAGGGGCGGTTTTAAAGTTCATAAATTGTGATATAGTTGAAGAGGTAACTATTTTACGAATTTTGTAGTTTCAGTGGCTGTTCGCGCGATGACCTCTTCACCAACCATAGCACCCGTTCGATCGAGTCAAGTTACCCGCAAGCCTTATCCTAACTATCGGGTAATAGTCCTCAACGACGATTTCAATACATTTCAGCACGTAGTGGAATGTTTGACGAAATACATTCCAGGGATGACGAGCGATCGAGCTTGGGATCTCGCCAACCAAATCCACAACGAAGGCCAGGCCACCGTCTGGGTTGGCCCGCAAGAACAAGCAGAACTTTATCATATGCAATTGAGCCGTGCTGGACTGACAATGGCTCCGCTAGAATCGACTTAAAAGTCTGTAGAAGCCCGAAAGTTCGACTTTTTGTGGCTAATTAATCTTCAAGCAATACGATATCCGCTGAAGCTAAACTCGATCGGCATAAATATTCGATCTGTTAACTGCCGATTTCCAGCGGATAGACACAGATATAGCCTTTCTGTGCTCTCATATGAGCTACTATCTGGGATAGGGCAAACCGGGCAGAGGGCATAAGGCATACCTCACAACGCTTGAGAACCACTATAGACGCAGATAATTCAATGCAGTCTGCGATTAAATTCTCTGCTCGTCTCAACTATGGGATAGGGGGATTAAGAGGCGATCGCAATTTTGCCAACCATCCCCGCCTCAGTATGTCCCGCTACGGTACAGCGAAGGTTGTAACTTCCCGATTTCACCGGCACAAACAACCATTCTGCCACCGCCCCTGGTTTAAGTTCCAGTTCGTGAATACTGCCTTTAACTTCCACGTTACCAGCTTCAACTTTTTGAGTCCAACTCGCATCTGCAAAATTTTTGGAAGTGAAATAATGTTTCTGCGGACTGGGATTTTTCAGCACTAATTTATAGCGCTTACCAGATTCAAATTCTAGCTGATTGGGAAAGAATTTGAGTTCTCCAGCTTCGTTACCCAAGCTAACATTAATTTCGGTGACAGGTTGGCGAGACAAATCACCAGCATTGGCAATTGTCGCAGGTATTAAGATTGCACCCAAACATAAAATTAGTCCCAAAATTCTTTTGAGAGTTGGTTGTAATTGTTGGTTTCGGTAGAATTTTTCTAATTGTAAACCGAGTATTTTTATCATGGCTGTTTTACTAATGTTAACTGACTGCTGACTGCTGACGTTGGACGGAAAGATCGGGGGGACAGCACCAATGCCCAATGCCCAATGACTAATGCCCACTGACTAATGACTAGCCTTCGACTTCGCGAGCGGCTAAAATGACTAATGACTAATGACCACTGACTAATGACTACTGACTACTAACTTAATTCGATCGCCAAACTTCATCCCAAGGCCCGCCGCCAACTTCCAAACCAGACAAAGAACTTTGAGCCTCTAAAATAATTTTATAACGCTGCTTGCCATTGCGATCGACATTTCCCCCCAACAACTCTCGCAGTTGCAACCGCAAATCACCGTGCGTCGTATCCCGGCAGCAAAAAGCCAGGCCTTTTTCTGTAGGAGCTCGCAGATAAGTACCAGGACTGTTTGTAGTGCCAATTAACTCAACTTCAAACTGACTATTTCTAGCCTGCATTTTCCAGCTTCCCCAAGGTTGAATAGTCCAACTAACTTGCGAATTCCAAGGCACAAATTCGTAAAACTTGCCTCGGTAATGCAGACAAATCATTGCCACCGATTCCATCCACCACAGCACGCCCCGCTTGCCGCCGCCAGCAGTTACAGCTAAATCGCTTTCGCCTTGAAAACAATTGCAATTAATCCAAAACCACTTTTGCGGAAAAGCACCGCCCCAGTTTTTTTCGCTGTAAGCGGGAGCGTCTTTAAATTCGTAGCGTTCGCCGTTCCAATCTATCCAGCCCGTGGCTAAACCGTGAGCCATTAAAATTTGCCATCCAGGCTCAAATATGGGCAGAAAAGATAGCATTCCCGCCGTGGATTTCTGGAGCTCCTGAGAGTTTCCCCAGCCGTAAATAGGTTTGATTTCGTACTGCCAAAAACAGTGACCGCCACTTCCCGGATCGTGCAGATAACCTTGATTCAAAGTAGCAGTAGCTTGATAGCCTTCTTCGACGCTGCTGTCGAATACTTGCGGCTCTAAATATTGGGGTTTAATTTGTAAATCTGTTTTGCCCCAATGTCCAAAACCTAAGCTTTCTCGGTGCGCCCAAAACTTATTTACATCGGGGAAGGTGCGGCACAAATAGCTATCTTTGGGGCCGAGAATTTGGGCAGCACCGCCACTGTATGGTTGACCACCTCTGGGGTCTTCGATGGAATACATGAAGGCAAAGGATTGTCCGTGAATTGGTAATGTTATTCGGTAGTACCAGCCTTCAAAAAAGCGCCGGGAACTGCCGTCCCAGTGGTAGCCGCTGTGGGGAGTTTCTATAGTTTTGATTTTTGAGAGTGCATTTGACATAAAATTACCAATAGCAGAAAGAAGTGTCAGTTGTTAGTTGTCAGTTGGCAGTTGGCAGTTGGCAGTTGGCAGTTGGCAGTTGGCAGTTGGCAGTTAACAGTCAACAGTCAACAGTCAACAGTCAACAGTTAACAGTTAACAGTTAACAGTCAACAGTCAACAGCTAACCATTCCCTAATGACTAATGACTCATGACTGATGACTACTGACTAACATGATAGAAGATTAATTATGACTTTAGCACTTTGGCGATCGCCCTTAGCGCGAGCTCTCCACCGCAACCGCAGTCTTGCTTTTGCTCGCTACTTGCAATTAGCAACCGTTCGCGCCACTGGTCGTCCGGCTAACCGCACTGTGGTGTTTCGAGGCTTTTTAGGAGATACTAATCAGTTGAAGTTTATTACTGATATTCGCAGTCAGAAGGCGGAAGAAATTGACCTCTATCCTTGGGGGGAGATTTGCTGGTATTTCCCTAAAACTCGGGAACAATTTCGGATTGCTGGACAACTGATTTTGGTGCGGCAAGACGATGCAGATTCCGAGTTGTTGACAGCGCGCCGTACAGCTTGGCAGGAGCTTTCTGAGGCTGCTCGATCGCAATTTGCTTGGCCTGCACCGGGGGAAGATAAGGCGGATGCTGGTGCTTTTGATTCTGCTTCCCCAGATGCTCACGAGCCGCTACCGAATTTTTGTTTGCTGTTGTTGGAACCGGAAACGGTGGATTTTTTGGAGTTGCGGGGAGAACCGCAGAACAGATCGCTTTACGGGCGCGATGGGGATGGAAATTGGTTTGTGCGATCGGTCAATCCGTGAAAAAGAAGTTATTAGTCAGTTGGCAGTTGGCAGTTGGCAGTTGGCAGTTGGCAGTTGGCAGTTGGCAGTTGGCAGTTGGCAGTTGGCAG
>NZ_JAUBPP010000058.1:0-2483 GCF_036700765.1 Microcoleus sp. S1D4 | reverse complement strand
AACGTCTTAAGTTTAACTCCAATTAGGTAACTTAATGTTTTGTTACATAGATAGTTTTTTTCCCGCCTACCTACTTATTGACTGTTGACTCGATTTTATTATTCCGATGCAGCCGAGAACGATATAAAAGCTGCCTTTAAAAATTAGTTTAATGGCGATCGGGCGCAGCTTTTGTACTCTAGGTTACAAACAAATAAGGTGCGCGGGGCGCACCCTAGGTTAAATTTAAAACAGTGATGTTTAGTTTCGATCGGTTAGTTAAAATCTTCTAGTTGGTCTACGCGCAGCCAAATATTCGGGGTGGGGACTTTGCCGAATTTGACGAAGGCGTAGTCGCCGCGAACATCCATTACTTCGCCTTTTGTTTCAAATAGATAGGAGGAAAAGCGCGGATCGCTGGCTTTGGCTTCTAGGCTGTTTTCCAATTTTTTGCGAATTGCGCGGACTGTGCTACCTTTTTTGATTGCCATAACTTGCTCTGTTTAGTTGATCGAAGTATTTAAATTTTAATGCCGATTTGGCTTTAATACCAGTTGATTGAGTTGAGTCGGCGGTTGAAACCGCAACTACACGAACGAAGTCTGCGAAGGCAGACTGAAGAGTCGGAAGCTGAGATTTGGTATATCGATCGAATCTGATACAAAATCTGTTGCCGAAATTATTATTTCTGGCACGCGGGGCAAAAATGAGTCGATCGCCCTGCTAATTTTATCTTTTCAATGGTTATAGAGCAAGTGCGGCAGGGTTGACCCGATCTATTGTACACCCAAGCGACACCGCCGTAGTTGCCGTTTACACCTTGGACGTTGAGAAAATTACTGAAAGTGGTGCCGCCGGAGGCGATCGCCTGCTGTAAAACTTGAATAATAGCTGTATGGATGCGCTCAATTTGCTCTGCTGTCAAATCGGCGCACAGAGTTGTCGGCATCACTCCCGCCAAGAACAAAGTTTCATCTGCGTAAATATTGCCCAAACCCGCTACCAGTGACTGGTCTAGCAATGCTGTTTTAATTGGTCGCGCCCGTCGGTGCAGCTTGCGGGCGAAATATTCTGTGGTAAATTCCTCTGAAAACGGTTCCGGGCCTAGGAGTTTCAGGCCGGTAACTGTGCTTTCCACTTCTGTTTCTGCGGGCACGTACCACATTTGCCCGAAGGTGCGCTGGTCTACAAACCGCAGTTCTCGGTTTCCTTCAAAAAATAGCCGGACTCGCGCGTGTTTTGGCAGGGGTTCGGATTCGTTCACCCACAGCAATTGTCCGGTCATCCGCAGGTGAACCCCCAACCAGCCAGCTTTTGAGGGATGGAAGAAGGAAGAGGGAAGAGGGGAGAGGGAGGAAGGAAGAGTGGAAGAACTTGGAGTTTGAGCCGTAAATTCTCCCCCTTTCCCTTTCTCTCTTTCTCCTTCTGGGAATTGAGATAGTTCTGCCAGGAGGTATTTGCCGCGCCGATACCAAGATGCGATCGACTTTCCTTTGAGTTTTGTCAAAAAATCGGTCGCAGAGATTGAGCGGGCGATCGAGCTATTTAACAGCACGTCTCCGCCCAAAATTTCTCGATCGAGGGTAAGTTGGTTCAAACCCCGGCAAATAGTTTCAACTTCTGGCAGTTCTGGCACAATTAGCGTTGTTCTGTTCCTTGATTTGGCGAACCTTCGACGCTGCCGGGAACTTCTGCACCAGGCTTGCTGCCGGTCGAAGTTTTCGGCTGCTGGGGGGTTGCTCCGCTGCCTGTTTTGCGGGTTTTCGGCTCTACGGTGGTTTGCTTGCCGCCGGAAGCTGCTGGAGTGGCTGTTTTGGCTTTTGCTTTGGGTGCGGCCACTTCCACTACTTCGCTTTGGGCGAAGTTGTTGGTGTTGACGCCTGCATAATTTACGGTGTTAAAGCGAACGATAACAGGGTATTTAATGCCGCTTTGGTCTACCGTAGCAACGGTGCCCACTTCTTGATACCAGAAGGATTCTTTGCGAAGAATCCGGACTGTCGAACCGCGTTGAACCATGAGCTTTGTTTCCTTTGCGATGAATAAACGGATAAAGCCATTTTTTTTACTCTAGTCGATCGCGCGCCGCATTTAAAGTCTGTAACGAAATTCTTGCCTGGGGCTCTGTTTTTTCGTTGCTACTTTGTAAAGAAAAGTAAATTTTTTTGTGGGCGATCGCTAGAGTTAAAAAATTAATAAACAGATATTATCCGTCAAAAAAAAGCAGGGCGATCGGATCTATAAAAAAGTTTACAAATCGGATTTTGTGGGGTGGTGGAGGGAACAGAACCCGGAGACCCCCCGAACCAAGAGGGCGGGGACGGGGGCACTGCCCCTACAAGGGTGGACTAGAAGCATTCTCAAAGTCCCCCTTCTTAAGGGGGGTTAGGCAGGGTGGATTAATTGTCGAGAGGCCTTCATCAAGGCTATGAAGGCTATTGACCAACTTTATGCGAGGCATTTAACAGGTTTATCTTGACCAGATAAATCAAAAAGCAACTCAC